>JAYUQN010000329.1:0-14050 GCA_043756725.1 Saprospiraceae bacterium | reverse complement strand
TGTACGGCAGAAAATTTCATGACCGAGAGAAAATTTTTAAAAAGTACTTGTTTTTTCATTGTAACTTTACATTTTAGTTTGATAAATATTTCAGATTATTCCGTAGGAATGCCTACGGCAAAACTCCACGCCTTTTCCGCTGCGTCAACAGTTTATCGGAAGGCAAATGCAAGGTCGGTAATGCGTCAACATTGCCGACTTGTTTTTTTTTACAGGTAGCTTCGGCTTTAGCCGAACCCGTATAAACGCCTTTAGGCGTTGGTGCAACGCCTAAAGGCGTTTATACGGGTTCGGCTGAAGCCGAAGCTACATTTAAGTCAGGTGATAGTATTTAGGCGGGTTTCATCCCTACTTGTTGTTACGAGCAGCCTTTCGCTGAAATGACAATTTGTGCATCAATCTCTTTATAAGTTGCACCAATAGCGGCGCATATAATTTTCAATTTATCAAACATTGGCACGTCTGTTAGGGAAGTTGTCAATGTGCAGTTTTTTAGTAGTTCTTCGTCATAAACAATATCAATACCGTAGATTTTTTCCATCGTTTCAAAAATAGTCGTCATGGAAGCCTCCGTAAAGGTAAAATCTTCGGTTTTACTGAGGGGTATCAGCAAACTTGGTTTTTCAACCACCGCTTTCTGAATAAAATCTGTTTTCAAGTCAAAAACCACTTTTTGGTTCGGTGTTACGACAACACCCTGCGTTTCAGGGTCTGTATTGTTGCGTTTAATTGTACGCGGTGTTGCCGTATAAACCGAAACTTTACCTGTTTTGACCAAAACCGTCACTGTTTTTTCATTTTCAACAGCTCTTATGGTGAAACTTGTACCCAATACCTTCGTAATCGTGCCGTTTGCATAGACTAAAAACGGGCGCAAGGGATTTTTAGCAATCTGAAAAAATGCTTCGCCTTTTAAGGCTACTTCTCTTTTTTCAACTGAAAACTGCTTGGGATATGTCAACTCTGCTTGGGGTAAAAGGTCAATTTGGCTACCATCTTCCATCGTCAGCGTGATGATTTTATCACTGGTATTTTTCTGTTTTAAAACATCGGTATGAGTTGTAATAAAATTACTTGGTTTGTTGACTTTTTTAATAAAAAATAAAACACCTACACTTATAAGCAATAACACACTTGCAGCAGCCAAATATTTGAAAATAGGACGATGCCTTAACGGTATCACTTTAGTAGAAGGTTGAATATCATTTTGAATTTTCACCCAAATTTTATCTTTAATTATTTCTATATCTTTAGGGTTTTTCATATCTTGATTGTCTAACAAGGCATACCATTGTTCGACAAGGTGATTTTCTTCCGCAGTACAGTGTCCTGCAAGATATTTATCCAAAAGGATATCAAAATTATTTCGGCTCATGTTATTTAATTGTCGTTTTTCAGTAAGTCGTATGAAAAGGACGTATCCCTAAACGGTAGGTGAAAAAAGTTTACGATATTCAAGATTTGACAACCCCGAAAGCGTTCGGGGTTGTCAAATCTAAAATACGACTAAGGCATAAAATCCTTCAACTGTACTTTTAGCAATTTCAAAGCCTGTGTGATATGATACTCCACCGCTTTTTCTGAAATATCTAACTGATTAGCAATTTCACGGTGCGGCAATTCCTCATAGCGGCTCATTTCAAATATCAAGCGGGTTTTATCGGGTAAAAAACGGAGGGCTTCGTCGAGGGCGGTTTGTAAATCCCACGTGCTTTGGGAATGTGCATCTATATCGGTTGTGAATGAATCGGCATGCGTATCAATATCTTCATTTTGACGGGATTTTACAAGCGTGCGAATGTGTGAAATAACGGCATATTTCAAGGCTGTAAAAAGGTAGGTTTCAAGATTTTCAATGGCAAGGGTTTGGCGGCGTTCCCAAATTTTAGAAAAAATCTCTTGCACAAGCTCTTCCGAAACGTGATTTGATTGCGTTTTTTTCAAGGCAGTCAGATACATTCTATGCCAATATCGGTCATATATCTCTTTGAAAGCCCCTACATTGTCTTGGCTTAACTGGTTGAGTAAATCTTTTTCAGAGTGCGTAACGAGTGACATATTTTTATGTGAAATAGTTGAGACAAAAGTAGTCAATTATTCCATACCCCCCCTCAGTAAAAAAGCCCTTTTTGGATGAAAAATCATCGAAAAAGAGCTTTTTTAGGGAGAGGGGTATTTCATGCAAAATCCCTCCATAAGTTTTCAACTCATGGAGGGTTATAAGGTCGAATTTAGTTCACTCCATAAGTGAAACTGATATAATATAAACCCCCAATTTGCGCCAAACCATAGCCTTGCGAATAGAATTTATTAAACAAGTTGGAAGCACCCACTTTGACCAAAGATTTGAAAGACGGTATTTTATAAGTCACAGCGGCATCAAAAGTATTCCAAGAAGGTAATAAAACATCGCCTTGTGTATTACCTTGCTCTACCCACATTTCACTCGTCCAACGATATGCTACGCTGAAACCCAATTTATCTGTCACTTTACTGTTTGCCAAAGTAATATTGTAGCGATTTTCAGGTGAAATAAAGAAATTACGACCCACCGCAGACACCACAGGGTCACTCATACGCTTTTTAATGATTTCATTACCAAAGGCATCCTTACGGGTAATACCAGCGTTGTCTTTTAAGGTAATATCGCCGACTTGATTAGCGTAATTAGCGGCTACAGTCCAACCGTTGCCAATGGCATAATCCAATCCAATACCATAACCTGTGACAAATATTTCATTGAAATTGTTGAAATTCACTTGATAGGTTTTAGAAGTTGTACCCGTTTTCAAACCATCGGTGGTATTATTGTTTGGTTGGATATAGTTTTGTGTAGCAATAAAATCTTTATAATCACTTTTAAAGAAAAAAGCATCTATGTATAATTTATTGCCAATCAATGATTTATAACCCAATTCCCATGTTTTTATTTTTTCAGTTGTGAAAGCATCTGGATTGGGCGTATATTTCACCAAATCAGCCACATTATTAGATGTACGGAATCTTAGGACAGAAGCCTCCGTGTAGGCAGGATTGGCAAATAAATTAGCCGCTGTAACAGCATCCAAAGAACCCCCTACTTCACTAATTTGACCATCCGCTAACAATTGGTTAGGCGAAGGATTGCGAAAAGCTGATTGCCATGAGGCTCTAAAATTATGCTCTCCAAAGCTGAAAACACCTGACAAACGAGGGGTGAAGCCACCATTGAAATATTGGTTTTTATCATACCGCACCGCAACAATGGGTTTAAAAGATATGCCTTCGGGCGAACCGATAAGATATGAGCCTTGCATATAAGCCCCGTATTCTGCAATCGTAAATTCATCTCCTGTCTTAGTTTTAGGGAAGATTGTGCCTTGTGTTTCCATGCTGTATTTACGGAAACTTGCACCCGTAATCACTTCCATAGCGGCTGGTAAAAATCTTTTGAAATTGTACATCCCCTCAGTATGTAGCATCGAGGAGTTATCTAAAGCCCGTGTACCGCCCAAATTGCCATTGGGTGATGAAACTGTACCCGTGGTGAGTGTATTAGCAAGGCTTTCTCTAATGGTGTTGAAAGCAGCCGAACCCACCGCAGGTTTGCCTGCATCAGCCGTTGTACGAGCGGCACTTATATTTCCCCCATTGGTGTTAAAAGCGTTTGAAAACTCCGTAGCCCAAGCAGCCGTTGTTTTCCAAGATGCCAAAGTACGAGCCGCTACGTTACCCATATTGAAACCTTCCGCTTTTTGTGAAGTATTGTAGGCACGAACGAAAAATTCATCGCCTTTCAGTTCCAATCGGGCTTGCGTGCGCTTATAATCTGGGAAATATTCACGGAAACCCGCAGTACGGATAAAATTACCATTACCCCAATTGACACTACCGATAGCTTCTATTTTATCATTTATTTTGTAATGTAAAGCCGCATTAGCACGATGGCTGAATATTTTACCATTATCACCCGTTAAATCTACTTCTTTATAACCTGTGCGGGTCACAACTTTACCTGCCAAACCCGCAACTGGATGAGTTGCTGGAAATGTAAACGAACCACCATTTGTTACATCATCACCATATATATTGACTCCGTCGTATTGCAAATTGCTATTTGGGTCGTTGTTGGGAACATAGCCTATTGTAACCGATTTAGCTGTGGCATCTGTTTTGAAAAAACCTGCACGTCCACGTGTCATACGGTCATTATAGTCATCTGCGATGAAATCCGTGCCATTGATGGTTTGAAGGTTTACCTTTAAAGCAAATTTATCACTGAACTTGTGGGCATAACGGATAGCAATATCTGAATACAGTTTTGCGCCAAAATCGTCCTTGCCGACATTGTTTACACCCAATTTCACCTGTCCTGTCAATCCAGTATAGTCAAAAGGCGACTTGGTTTTAGTGAGCATCAAACCTTGTAAAGCATCAGGTCCGTACAATGCAGAAGAAGCTCCAGGTAAAATTTCAATACTTTCAATATCCAAATCTGAAACGCCCGCAGCAGAACCAAAACCAAAGCCGAAGCCCGGCGAACGATTGTCCATACCATCCGTCAATTGTACAAAACGGTTGTTGTTATTGGCTCCAAAGCCTCGGAGGTTGACGGATTTGAAGGTTAAACTTTGCGACAATAAATCCACGCCTTTCAAGTTTTGCAAAGCACTATATTGGTCAAAAGCGGGAGACAGGAGCATTTGGCGTGCGCTAATTTTTTCAACCGTTACAGAGGCTTTCGTGATTTTTTCCTCCACACGGTTACCCGTTACGGTGACTTCACCTATCAAAGTAGGGCTTTCTTTCAAAGAAATATTCTGCTCACCAGCAGCAGTCACATTGACTTCAAAAGACGTGTAACCAATATTGCTTACTTTGAGTAAAACGGGTAAAGCTTTATTTAGGGTTAGGCTAAATTTACCGTTAGCATCGGTAACAGTACCCATTATCGTACCTTGAACAACAATAGTAGAACCAGGCAGCGGTTCTTTTGTTTCTTCATCAATAACAGTTCCTGATATAACCGTTTGAGCAAGGGCAGTCCCTAAGCTGAAAACCGAGAATAGCAGCATCAGTAAAAAAAATTTATTGGCTTTAGACATTGCAGTAAGAGTTTAAAATGATTAAATAGATTTTATAAATGACATATTGTTTCCTTGTGATTGTAAAAAAAGCTTAAATACTGTCCAATCCAAAGGATTCCTTGCGGAAAGGACTCCCTTCGGAGAGGGGTCTATTGTTTATAAAACAACTTTTCTACTTCGTTACAAAGTAAAAATCACGTGTAATTTTTTTTTAAAATGTAGGTGATTTATGTAGTTTTTTAATAGGGAGTCGAGCAGTTATCTGTTTGATATTTCTACTCATAGAGTCTTAGATTTGTTTCGTTTAAAATTAAAGTTTAGATTATTCGCTTGTTAATATCAAAATTTGAACAAAGAAAATAAAAAATTTCTTATGAATATTATTTTTTCCCATAAAATTATCTTGTCTTTGTAAAATTAAAATAAAACCATCTTTTTTATGCTTACTCAACCTATCCAATCTGTACCCATTAGAACCGAAAAACGTGTTTGCGAAGTCGCTTGGTTCGACGACCTTTGTGGCGGCGATACCCAATATTTAGGCACTGTTGACCCTAAAAGACGGAGCAATTTTGCTAATTGCAGCCGCATCATCCAAACTGCCGACCGTTTGGGCTTTCAAAATATATTGTTACCAACGTCTTATGTAGTGGGTCAAGAGGTTTTACCTTTTGCCGCAGCGATGGCTCCGAAGGTGAAAAACATCAGTATGCTGGCAGCTATTCGGACGGGTGAAATTCATCCTCCCATGCTTGCACGGCATTTGGCAACGCTCGACCATATTTTGAAAGGACGTTTGACCGTCAACATCATCAACTCCGACCTGCCTGGCTTGAAAGAAGACCCCGAATTGCGTTATCAACGCTGTAATGAGGTGATTGAAATTCTGAAACAAGCGTGGACGCAAGATTATATAGATTTTCAAGGCGATATTTATAAATTTAAAATGCCTACTGACCCTGTGAAACCGTATCAACAAAATGGCGGTCCGCTCCTGTATTTTGGCGGCATTTCACCCGGGTCAAGAGACGTATGTGCTCAATATTGCGATGTCTTTTTGATGTGGCCCGAACCCGAAGACAGCATTTACGCCACCATGCAAGATTTGAGTAGTCGCGCTGAAAAATATGGTCGAAAAATAGATTTCGGCATGCGCATACACGTCATAGTGCGTGAAACAGAAACAGAAGCAATGGCGTATACTAAAAAATTAATGTCCAAGTTTGATGCAGAAGTAGCTGAAAAATTGAAAAATCGGACGCAAGATTCAAAATCCGCAGGCGTTATGCGCCAAGATGAATTTCGTAAACAAGCGGATGCCGATGATTTTGTAGAACCCATGTTGTGGACAGGTATAGGCAGAGCGAGGTCTGGTTGTGGCGGGGCTATTGTTGGAACGCCTGACCAAGTTTTAGCAAAATTAAACCGTTATATGGATATGGGCGTTCGGTCTTTCATTTTATCGGGCTATCCGCTTTTAGAGGAATGTAAATTATTTGGCAAGTACGTTTTACCTAATTTACCGAATGTAAAACTCTCGATTGAGCAAGGGCGAACGCCTGTTGAAACACCTGCAACGCCTTTAACGCATAGGGATTTGCGGCTTTGGTAATGGATTTACCCCCCTCAGTATTTTGAATGAAACATTCTTTTTTGAAACAAAAGAAGTGCTTGACATCAATATATTGAGTGTTTTATTGATATTCTCTAAATCTGGTTTGGGGCTTTCATGAGGGTCAAAAAAAGTGTTTGTATTAGGTTTATAGGATTGTGGCAAATCTGCGGTTTTAAGAGAATAGGCTTGTGAAAGGATGAAATTATCAACTAAATCAAGGATTTTCACTACTTTTTGACTAAAAAAAAGGTCATGACGTGTAATTTTACGGTCTATAAATTTGGCAAGTTGTTGTGGTGAAATAGGATATAGTAACCAACGATGAGCATCTTTATCACAATCAACCCAATCAAATAGGTATAAAGAGTTATCTTCCTCAGACTTAAAAAGACTAAGAGAAGGTCCTTCAAAATAATCCAAATCACCAATTTTTTGCAATTGGGAAATGGGGAAATTTGCTATTTTAGAGCCATTTAAGACTTCCATCGGTATTAAATTTTAAAATTTTTGTTACAGATTTAATGTTTTCAACTAAATCAATACAAATATACTCATGAAATGTGAAATGTCCAAAATTTAATGTTTCTGGTTTTGAACAAACCCCATCATTTTTATTCAATTGCACTATTGCTATACTATTTCCGATGCGTTTTGGGAAATTTGGACGTTTTATTGTTTCTTGCATAAATTTTTCTTTCGCCCCTTCAAAAGTATTGAAAAAGGATAAACCATGCGCTTTACAACGCAATTCGTCACTTATCCATTTATTGACAAGTTGTGGATTTTGATAGGCTAAAGGCTTGAAATTATTTTCATTGTTCAAATTTTCATGCACCCAACGAAAGGCAAGTTGCTTATGTTCTTCATATTCTTTGGGCGGACAAGCATCGAATAAATCTATTTCTTGAGCGTATTTAAATTCTTTTGTTGTCATTTTCTACTTTATGTTATCACGCAAACATAAAAACAAAATTTGTAAAATAGCATAAAAATTAAACAATATATTTTCATAATATACTAATTTTTTTAATAGATAAAATGAATTTCAAAGAAAAAACCATCATCCTAACAGGCGCATCTAAAGGCATCGGAAAAGCTCTAGCCATTAACTTAGCAAAGCAAGGTGCAAACCTAAGCCTCGTAGCCCGTAGCAAAGACGAACTAAAAGCCGTGCAAGCCGAATGTAAAAAAGCAGGCGCAAAATGTCTTGTTTTTATTGGCAGCGTGTCTAATGAAAAATTGGCAAATAAAGCGGTTGCTGACACAGTTGAAGCCTTTGGTCAAATAGATTTTATGATAAACAATGCAGGTTATGGCATTTTTGGGGCAACAGACACCTACACCGCAGAGGCTTGGTCGGACGTGTATGATACGAATGTGAAAGGCACATTTTTATTCAGCAAAGCCGTTTTAGCCAATATGAAAACCAACCAATCGGGGCATATTATCAATATCGCTTCGGATGTGGCGAAGCGGGTTTTTGATGGTGGTTCGCTTTATTGTTCTTCAAAATTTGCACAAGATGCGTTTTCAGCAGCATTGCGGAAAGAGGTGCGGAAAGATGGCATTAAAGTATCTGTCGTCTATTCAGGTTTGGTGGATACGACATTTCACCCTGACCCCCATACAGAAAGAAAACAAACATGGCTAACGGATGAAGATATGGCAAGTTCTATTATGTTTATCATGGGGCAACCGAAGCATGTTGTTATTGATGAATTGATGATACATCCTTTGTCGCAGGATTATTAAGTTATTGGTCAACAGCTCGGTCTTTTAGTGTGAGTTCTCTCGGCATATTAAAGGGGATTTTTTAGGTATTTTTATACGCTTTTATGGCAGATACAACATCAAAATCATGGTTTGAAAAAAAAGAATCCGCTATTTTATCGAATTCTTCGGCTGACATAGTATAACTAATATCCGATTGCTCACTTCTTGCAAGTTTTGCTAATAATTCAGGGTTTGTAATCTCTTTCGGTTCGGGAGTTACGGTAATAGTAAGCCTTTGCCCTTTGAAAAGAGATTTAAGGCGTTTTAAAAAAGCAAGGTCAAGTTCTTGACTTTCTACATTAAATACGATTGAATTCATTGTCTTTTAATATTTTCATTTGAAACCCTACATAAAATAGGTATCACAGAGTTAAACAGAGAAGACACAGAGTTTCACAGAGAAAATAGAGACTTTTTGTTAAAAAAACTCTGTGAAACTCTGTGTCTTCTCTGTTTAACTCTGTGATACCTATTTTATGTAGGGTTTCAAATATTTTTATACAAATTTAATACTTTTTTTGAAAATAGATACCCCCCTCAGTAAAAAATGCTAATTTTCACTATTGGGGTTGATTATTTTCCATGAAATCTGCAAGGAAGAGTATAATAACTTCTAACAGGCTTATTCGTGCCAAATTCAAGGGCAGGTGTCCACTTAGACAAGATGGATATAACTCTTTTGGCTTCCTCGTCATAGTAGGAGTGAAATCCTTTTACAATGGTGATGTTTGTTATGCTACCATCCATTTCAATGCAGAAATTAAGATAGACTGTGCCTTTTAGATAAGCGGTGTCTGCTTTCGGATATTTGAGGTTTTTTTGTATGAAATTGTACATAGCCGCTTGTCCTTCTGGATATTCAGCAGGTTTAGATGTTTTAGGAGATAAAACATAAATATCGTTTTTTTGACTCAATATTTTTTCATTTACCACAATTGATATTAATAGTAGTAAAGCAATTTTTAATAGGTTACTTTTCATTTTTACTTTTTTGACGAGTTAATATATTGTAGAAAGATGCTTTTTAATCTAATATTGGTGTGTGGTCGTTGCGGATTTATTCGCTACGTATTAAACTGTTGCGAATAAATTCGCAACTACTGTTTACCATGCTCGCATCACTCCACATTGTTGACATTATTGTTGTTATTGCCTTGCTTTTATTCCTCGTCATATCTTCGATGTGGTCGAGTTTCAAGAAAAAAAATGCAGAAGAATATTTTATGGCGGGGCGTTCGCTGAAATGGTATTCCGTAGCGGGGTCTATTTTTGGGACAAATATCCATGCCCAGCAAGTGATTGGCATGATGGGCGTGGGCTACTCCATTGGGTTTGCCCAAAGCCATTATGAAGTGTGGGCTGTCCCTGCTATTTTGGTTTTAGCCTATATTTTTATCCCGATTTACCGTAAAAAACAGTTTTTTACCCTCTCCCAATTCCTTGAAACCCGCTACGATTCAAGGGCACGTCTCGCCTACACCATCGTGATGATAACTTTCATTATGATACAACTGATAGGCGGTTTTTACATCGGTAGCCGCACTTTGATACTCTTAACCGCAGGTACATCTTTTGCAACGACCTATTTAACAGGCATTTTAATAATCGCTTGCGTCACCATTGTTTTCACCGTCTTTGGCGGCATGGAATCGGTAGTAACAGCCGATAATATTCTAACCGTGATTATGATTATAGCCGTTGTGTTGATGGGAACTTTGACCTATATGCAGCCCGAAATTGGTGGGTTTTCAGGCTTGATGAAACTTGACCAAGCGGGGGAGCATAAAATGCACTTGTATTTACCTAGCAATCATCCCAAACTTCCGTGGTCAGGTATTTTCACAGGCTTAACGGTTTTGAACTTTTTTTATTGGACAACCAATCAATACCAAGTGCAAAGGGTTTTAGCGGCACAAACGGAGCGAGATGCCAAATTAGGGTCAATTGCCGCAGGTTTTTTGAAATTAATCATCCCTTTCTTTTCCATAGCCGCAGGAACAGCCGCTTTTTACCTCTTTAAAATCCGTTATGGTGCAGATGTTGTAAAACCCGATGATACATTTTTAACTTTATTGAAAACAGTGGTTCCCGCAGGATATGGTTTTATCGGTTTGATATTAGCAGGTTTGACGTGTGCTATATTTTCAGCTATCTACTCCATGATGAATTCCGTTTCAACCATGATGGCGTTTGATGTCTTTAAAAAATACATCAAACCCAATGCGCCAGATAATCAAGTGGTGCGCTTTGGACAAGGTTTCGTGGTCATAATGTGCGCTATTGCCACGGTTTTAGCGATGGTGACGTTTGACCCTAATTCAAAAGATAATTTCTTTTTGCAGATAGCTAATCAAACGTCTTATATCAAACCGGGCTTAGTAGTTGCCTTCTTTTGGGGTGTTTTATGGCGTAAAACGCATCCTTTGGCAGCCGTTATTGCGCTGTTGGGTTCCCCTTTGATTGGCTTGGGCTGCGACTTTTTATACGCCAATGTTTTAACGAAAATACCTTGGATACACAACACCTTTGGGGCAGAGTTTGGCTTTTTATACCGTGTGTTTTCCATTACTGTTATCGGCTCATTGGTGGTCTATGTTTTGAGTAATATTTTAAATACACAATCGGGTTTGAGCGACCAAAACCGAAGTGATAGAGATGCAGCGAACGAAGGCGTTCATTTGGTTGTTCCTTTTGGTGAAATAGGTAAAACGTTGGGACGGGTTGCGCTAATACATGCGCCCATTATTGCTATGCTACAATTTCAGATTTTCTCACCCCAATTTGCCGCTTTACCTGCTGCTTTACTGACGTTCGGTCTGGTGTTGTGGTATTGGAAAAAATATGATTTTGAAACGGCTTTTTATAAATCAGATATTTTTTATGCGGGGCTTTTGTCGGGGGCGATGGTTTGGATTATGTATTATTTTGCTTGAAAAATGTTTTGAAAAAAATATAATTAAAATATATTAATATTAATTATAAATATATTTGCATAACTTTATGCTACTTTTCTAAACCACTTTTTCCCATGTTTTAAATTCAAATTATCATGTATCAAAACATTAAAATTGCAGTCACATTGTCCTTTATTTTTTTTAGCTGTTTTGTAATGAAAGCGCAAGACACTATTTATCGTAAAAACAATAAAATTATTCAAGCCAAAATTGTTGAAATTAATTCAGATGAAATCAAATACAGAACATTTGACCAACCCAATGGCGTGATTTTCACCATTGACATTACATTGGTAAAAAAACTCGTTCTTGAAAATGGAACGGTTCATACTTTTAAGAATGAAAGTAATATTGACAATCCTGAATTGTATGCCGATCAAAAAAGACGAGCTTATAAAATCAGCTTTTTAGACCCGCTTTTCGGACATACTACGCTTACGTATGAGCGCAATCTTAAGCCGGGTCATAGTGTAGAATGGCGTTTAAATATTATTGGTTTGGGAAGAACAACTAATAACAATAGCTATTCGAGTTCATCGTCTTTAAAACCCAAACTTTTTGGGTTGGGCGTTACAGTGGGTTATAAGTTTTATCACAAACCTGACTATTACTCCAGCCGTCAACGTTATGCCCATTTACTAAAAGGGGGTTATATTCGTCCTGAATTTAATTTTACATCTTATAGCAAAAACGTTAATACCTATTCCTTTACAACAGGCACAAACTATACAGCTACGACTAAGCGCGTGAATACTACTTTTGGCTGCTTAATCTTATCATTTGGCAAACAATGGATTATTGATAATTCTTTTGCCATAGATATATTTACGGGTGTAGGCGTGGGTTTAAGGTCTAAAAATGGCAATGGTAATTATGAAATATCATATAATGGCACCAATTATGGTCATGCTATTGGAGAAAATGGATTGGCTGCAACCTTTGGATTTAATATTGGTTTATTGGGTAAATAAAAAATTAAAACTGATGTAAATATATAAAAATACTGAGGGGGTCTCCTCAGTATTTTTTTTATTTCGCAATTATCTACTTTGTGGTACAAGAAGTTATAACTTATTGATTATCAACATTTAGGAAATTTTTTAAATTTCCTAAATGTGCGCTTGTACCACAAAGTAGATAATTCCGTTTTATTTTATTCCTTCAAAACCTTGTCAATACACAAAGCTGCCGCTAAAATCAACAAACGGGTTTCATTCTTTTGAGGAACGGTTGGATCAATAGCGATAACATAATTATCAGCCGTTGTGAAAAACTCTTTACCCATGCCTGACCACTTTTTAGTCACCTTTGCCATTTGAACACCGTCTTTGTCAAATGAAAAATCCCAACTCGCCCAACTGCCTTTCACAGAACATTGTAGGGCATCGTTTTCATCGAGTATATCGAATTTGCCGCCAATGGTCAACATTCTTTGCCGAAAAGTGCCTTGCAATACATCATTTTCATCATAAACGCTAACCTCTGAACGGAAAATTGTCCAACCGCGTCTAACTGTCAATACTGTTTCCCCCGTCGGAGCAGTCACTATGACTTCAAAAGGCGTCATGCGTTTATAATCTGTAAAACGCAACATTTTAGTCAGCATTCCGAGATTTGGTTCACGACATTCAAGCAATAACTGCTTGTTTTCATCATAAATATCATAATTGGAAGAGGCTTTAAAAAAGCCAACGTGTTCTTTAACAAAGTAAAGATTATGCTTTAAAGTAGCGTTCATAATTTTAGTTAATTTTAGTCGATTTTAGTAAATATTGATTTTTACGTAGGTTTTCAAAAAAGGCTCGTTTAAATACGCTACTTTTTCATTTTTGACAAATGTATAGTTTTTTTACTCGCTTTTGAAAATCATTTTTACCCCCTCAGTAATTTCACAATTTTTCACCTAAATTCGTGAAATCTTATACATGAAACGGGTTAAAATCCCGAAAAGCGAAGACGTTGCAGTGCAACGTCTCTACGTCATTTCACATCCCATTTTTAGGTATCTTGCCTATGTAGAGACGTTGCAGTGCAACGTCTCTACGTCATTTCACATCACATTTTGAGGTATTTTGCCTATGTAGAGACGTTGCAATGCAACGTCTCTGTTTTTCGAAATTTTACCCTGTTTAAGATATATAAGAAACAAAATATCAATTTTTTCTTATAATAGCCTATATTTGACACCAACAAATCAAGAGCTATAATATGGATGCCAATCAAAAAATCGAAGCGTTATTGCGTCAAATCGAGAACCTTTCTAAGCGACAAGCCTTTTTTCAAGATGAAATACGGCTCTTGCGTAAGGAAATACTGTCTTTGAAAGAGACGTATGATAAATCTGAAATTTCAACTTTCACAGAAGATATACAGCCTCAGCCCACTGTAATAGACGAAGCTACTTCAACCCTCGAATGGGAGGAGCCAAATCGTTGGAGTCCTTCTTATATTGATTCAACCCCTAAAATAGAAGAAGAAAAGCAAATTGCACAAAAAGAAGTATTTGAAACAGCGACCGAACCTGTTTTTACCCCCCCTCTCCGTAGGAGTCCCTTCGGACAGTATAATCAGCCTTTTAAGCCTTCAAAGCCTTCTGATTTTGAAAAATTTATTGGTGAAAACCTTTCCAATAAAATTGGCAT
>JAYUQN010000328.1:0-4855 GCA_043756725.1 Saprospiraceae bacterium | reverse complement strand
TAAAGTTACTAAAGCAAATTAGGCTGGCAATAACTGAAAGTGTAAAGGCAATTTTGTTCTTTTCCATTTTTACAATTTAGGATTATAATGAAATAAATCGTTCTGTGACAATTTTTGTGGTTGAATCCCAGATTTACGAAATCTTAAAGATTTCGTAAATCTACGTTGCAATAAAAGAACAAATTTTACCTCCTCAGTATTTCGACCACAGAAATTGTCACAGAACGAAATAAATAAGCATTTTATTGAAATTAGTTTAAATTAAGCAAAGATGTAGGGTTTTAAAGTATCTCGTCATACCAACCATCTAATTCTTTTGTCTGGCTATTAAAATTTATACCAATGCCTGTTTTGATACGACTATCAGCAGTGTATGGCGTGGCATATTTTTTAGAGACAATTTGATTGTCCGAAGGGACTCCTATGGAGAAAGCTGTGGCGGCATCACTATTCAACTTAAATTCGAGGAAGTAAATATGCGAAGGGGTTTCAACAATGCTATCCGCTCTACCTTTTGAACTATGCACTTCACTTTGCATATATATACCTAAGCATTTAAACAAAATATGGATTAAACCATGATAAAAACCTTCGACTTGCTGTTGCGTTTGATGAGTATAAACATCAAACGCCAGACCGCTAAACAGAGACGTTAAAATCGTTTTAGCGTTTTCTAAATCATCCGTCATAAAAGCTTTTTTCAAATGCCGCACAGTTACATTGCCTCCGCCAACGGTATGCCCCATATCATCCATTAATAAAGTGTACATCGCCTCACGCACTTCTTGGTTCGGGTATGTTAACACTAAGTCTCCATCTTCTGATTTTTCTTTAATAGTCAGATAACCCGTTTGAAAAAGCAAAGAGGTTAATTCTATATTATCTAAACTGTATTGGTTTAAAAAATTGATATGGGTTTCAATATTTTCAATCTGAAAAAAAACTTGTTGCAACATCATTTTAACTAAAAAAGTGGGTGTTCCCGTTTGAAACCAGAATCCTTGAAAATCCTTACTGTCTAAAAATAGTAAAATACCAAAAGGGTTATAAAGCCGTGTTTTACCATCCCAACTATAGCCATTATACCATAAACGGATTTTATTTAATAACTCTTGACGTGTGTAATGCGGAAAAACGGTATGAACAGCATCAAGATAACTCGAAAAATAATGTTCTAACTCTTGTTGTGTATAGCCCAACATCGTTGCATAGTGGGGATGCAAGGTCAAATCTATAAGGTTATTCAACTTTGAAAAAAGCGAAACCCTCGTAAATTTAGACACACCTGTGATAAATAATAAGCGGATGTAAAGGTCTGAATCTTTCAGAGCACCATAAAAAAGCCCTAAAATTTCTTGATTCGCTTTAGCTTCGGCTATTTTATGAAATTCTAAATAATCAAATAACTACTTTACCGTGTTTATCATGAAGTTGTTTTATTAAATTTTTAAACAAAACTTTAATACTTACACGGGGTACGGCTACAAGATCATTGTCTTTATATAATTCTAACAAGGTATTTCTGATGCCTATTTTTAAACCATATTCCTCATAATCTACCGATGTAAAAGAAATATGAATAATAGGGTTTTTTTGAGTCCAGTCCCATTAGTCAGCTATCCAAGTGTCTTCAAAAAGGTCTTTACTGCCTTTAAATATTTCTTCCATTGTAGAAAGCAATAAAGATTTGCCAAAACGGCGTGGACGCGATAGGAAATACATACTTCCCAGATGCCAAAGGTGATGTATATATTGTGTTTTATCCACATAAATACAATTATCTTCGCGCAATTTGCGAAAAGATTGACGGCTCGTTGGTAAGATTTTCTTTTCCATGAGGCAAATATAGGGCTTTTTGAGAAAATAAGGTTGAAAAAAGGACTTTTATGTATTTCAAGGAATCTTACCAGTATTGAAATAGTATAACGAAAAATGGACAATTCGCTTGGTTGCGGATTGTCCATTGTACCTTGAAAACTGTCCATTGAAATTTATATTCTTCTTTCATTCACATTCTCCGTATTCCCTTCTGCATTTACTTGTGGCGTAGCTGCTTGCCCTGCTGCTGCTGCAACAATTGGTGTTCCCGCTTCTGCTGTAGAGTTACCATCTTCATCAATTTTCAAAAGGTTGAGGAAAAATCTTTCAGAAAAACCGCAAAGGAAAGCGATTAATATAAACACCCCCGCATTGGTTATCTCTATGCCCGCTATCAAATTCCAACTCATGAGAGCCGCAATCAACATCGCAAATATGGCTCCGATAACAGGGCGCAAACGGAATTGTACGACACTTTCTTTAAATTCCCCAATCGTTACTTTTGTCCGTTTTATCTGCATCAAACCGCTTAAAAAAGCACCGACACAACCCACAACGGCTATGACCAACATGCTAACCCACGGTTGAAAAGTTGGTAAAAATTTGGATAAAATGGTGTCTGAAAAGATGCGGGTATCCGTTTTTACCAAAAGTGGCACAACAAGCAGCATAATGATAGCGATGATAGTGCCCCACCGAATCAACATCGTCAAACGCTCGATTTGAAGCGCATTATTAACCTGAACGGCTTGATTCTCTTGATTAATCGTATCTTTTGCCCTATCTAAAGCGGCTCGAAGGCTGCCTAAAGTACGGTCGGGTCTATCAATTTCATTCTGTAAAAAGCCACCTAAATTATGGTTTTTGGCGGTTAATTCCATACTCAACGCATTGGCTTGCGTCAAAGCCACATGAGGTGGATATAGCCACACCATATATTGGTCGGTCATATCCAACAAATTGCCAACCACCATCGGGTCGCTTTTATCCCGTTCCAATACTTCCCGCGCCGTTTCTAAAAAAGTGATAATTTTACTGGCAATAACATTATCGACGTAAACCGTTTTATGAAAATTATTCAGCAAGGTTCTAAAATCGCCTTCCAAACGTTGATAGCGCCAACGAAAAGTATTTTGCAGATAGTCGTCAAAATTTTTATCCAAAAGTTTATTGTCATTCGAGCGAATTTGCTTCAACCAAGTCGGTTGAGGCCACTTTTCATCGTCCAACCAGGGTGTAATATCCACAGTTGTGCCCATATTATTATCGGGGTTGCTGACATTTTTTAGACCTGCATCTATATTGTCGGGGTCTAAACCAACGGCTCTGTGCCGTGGTTGTGGTTCTTTTTCACTTGATTTTTTCACAATACCCATAATGTTTTTATTTTAAGAATGAAATGAAATTAGCTTTGCATATCAAATATAGAGGCTTTATCTAAAATAAAGCAATGATAGCCGATTTTTTACAACATAAACCTCTCTTTTTTACAAAATATTATTTTGTCTTAGCTTTAGCATTAACTTTTTCAACTATTTCAAGCCTAAAACTGTTACTTTTGCACCAAGTTTTATTGTTTTATTGTAGCGCGGACTAAAGTCCAATGCCATTAAGCTAAGGATTAATTGTTAAATTTATTCGGGTTTATGTAGAGACGTTGCACTGCAACGCCTTAGGGTTAGGTAAATTTGCCCACAACTAAGACGTTGCAGTGCAACGTCTCTACGTAAACCTCGGGTAAAAATCCTTAGCTTAATGGCATTGGACTTTAGTCCGTGAAAGTTACAACAGTCGTTTTTTAAACAAGATCTTAGATTTTTGTATGTAAATAAATTTTTCTATGAAATGAATAGAAATTGTACTTTTCACGGACTGAAGTCCATGTTACTATTAAACAAATAAGGCTTACAAATTAAATAAAACCATATTATAAATGAATCGCATTATTACCCTCGACGAGTTCATCATTCGTCGGCAAAACGACTTTGAGTATGCCACAGGCGAACTCACTGCCCTCCTCCGCGACATAGGCGTTGCCGCCAAAATTGTCAATCGAGAAGTCAACAAAGCAGGCTTAGTAAACATTTTAGGCATGGATGGCTCCCAAAATTCGTCGGGAGACATTGTCCAAAAAATGGATATTTATGCCAATGAAAAACTCATTGAATGCCTCAGAAATAGCGGCGAATGTTGCGCCATTGCCTCCGAAGAGTTAGAGGATTATGTTGAAATTCCACCCGTTAACGACAAACCTTCCAAGTACATTGTCGTTTTTGACCCTTTAGATGGCTCGTCCAATATTGATGTGAATGTCTCCGTCGGCACTATTTTTGGCATTTATAGACGCCAAACCGACCCCTCAGTATCTGTGTCTATGGAAGATTTTTTACAGAAAGGAACAGCAATGGTGGCAGCAGGTTATGTGTTATATGGCACTTCGACACTCCTTGTTTACACCACAGGCAATGGCGTCAACGGTTTCACCCTCGACCCGAGTATTGGTGAATTTTGTTTGAGCCACCGAGATATAAAAATGCCCAAAAGTGGTCAATTTTACAGCGTCAATCAAGGCTATTATTTGAAATTTGATGTTGAAATGCGCCGTTATATTGACCATTGTTCCGATATGAATTACAGTTTGCGCTATATTGGGTCTATGGTTTCAGACATTCACCGCATCTTATTTCAAGGCGGTATTTTTCTTTATCCCAACACCCGCAAATATCCGAAAGGAAAATTACGCCTTTTATATGAATGCGCCCCACTCAGTTTTGTCGTCGAGCAAGCGGGTGGCAAAGCCATTACATTGGGTAGGAATCGGGTCATGGATATTCAACCTAAACACCTTCATCAAAATATTACCATTGCTTTAGGGTCGTATGATATGGTGTGTGAAATGGAGGAGTTTTTAGAGAAATATGCGGTTAAGCCGATTTGATAAGGCAGTAGATTTAGGGTAAGTTTTTTGCAAAAAAATCAAAATCAATAGAAAATTTTATAAAAAACTTACCCTAAATCTTTGTTCAAAGTGTAATAG
>JAYUQN010000327.1:0-4869 GCA_043756725.1 Saprospiraceae bacterium | reverse complement strand
TTTTAGATGTTGACAGAGCGTTGTCAACATCTAAAATCCTATTAAATCCTTGTAATCCTAAAAATCCTAATTCAAGTTAAAATGTCAACACATAGATTCGTGCAATTCGTGTAAAAACTACTAAAATACTGAGGGGGTATGAAAACCATAAAAGCCATCGCCATTGATGATGAACCTATGGCACTTGAAGTTATTCGAGCGCACGCAGCCAAAGTGCCTTATCTTGAATTGAAAGCCACTTTTTACAGTGCCACCGAAGCCTTAGTTTACTTGAGAAATGAGTCCATAGACCTCGTTTTTTTAGACATCAATATGCTCGATTTGACGGGTATTGATTTTTCAACTATGCTCGACCCCGCACAATTGGTCATTTTTACAACCGCTTATTCTGAATATGCCGTCAAAGGTTTTGAACTCAATGCGTTGGATTATCTTTTAAAACCCCTCACTTTCAGTCGTTTTTTACAAGCGTGTCAAAAAGCATACGACCGTTCGGAGTCAAAAAATGAAAACGATGCTTTTTTTGTAAAAGACGGCAATACCCTTGTACGCATAGATTTGGACAACCTATTTTATGTAGAAGCCGATGGTAATTATTTGACTTTTTATGAAAAAAATAAAAAAACGACCATTCGTCATACCTTAACGGATTTGTTGGAAAAGTTGCCTAAAAATGCTTTTACAAAGGTGAATAAATCCTACGTTGTGGCGGTTAAAAAAGTAGATAAGGTTGAAAATCAATATGTTGTGGTGAATGGGGAGCGGTTGCTTTTGGTAAAGACTTATCGGGATGTTTTGTTGAAATTGTTGAGGTGAATTTACTTTTTTATTGCCAAAATACTGAGGGGGTAAAACTTCTCCTTTTAAGGTACCAATTTGGCACCTTAAAAGGCAGTTAACCATCTACTTTCTTAAAAATCCGCCTCCCAATAAAAAGACTCAAAAGCAACACCGCAATACTCAAATACCCCACCCAATCATAATGCAGAATTTCACCCTTATCCCCTTTCACAACCATAAAACCCGCCACCAAAGAAGCCAAACCAGAGCCTAATTGCTGCATACTGCTGTTGAAACTTTGAAAACTGCCCCGATATTCGGTCTGTACAACTTGACTTACCATCGCTTGGGCTGTCACGCCACGACCTGTAGCTGTTGAAAACCACGCACCAAACAGCATTAAAATCAAGAAAAAAGGCGCAATCGGCATATTGGTAAGACTCAAAACTAAGGGGACTGCTGCAAGAACGCATATCGTAAAAATGGTGAGTTTACCATATTTATCCGCAAAACGACCTAAGATATTGGCTGAAAAAAACGAGGCGACACCGCCCACTAAATAGACCAAAGGCGTGTGATTTTTGGAATAGCCCATGTTAAATTCCATGTAGGGATTGATAAAAGGTATGATTAAAAAATGCCCGAACATAATCAATCCAGAAAAAACTAAGGCAGCATATTGGCTTTTATCCTTTAAAATATTGGTCAAAACAGTCATTTTGTTCTCTATTTTAGGGTTTTCTAAATGGGCTGTCATAGGGGGAATGAAACGCATCAAAAACGGAACAAGCACAAAACCCAAGCCTCCCACCAATAAAAAAGGCGCATGCCACGAACTCAAATTGGCGAGATAAAGCGCAAAAGGCACACCAAAAGTGGATGCCAGCGCAAAAGCGGACATAATAGACCCCATTGCTCGACCCCGCCTTTCATAAGGAAAAACATCTGACACAATAGATATAACTTGTGCACCGATAAGCCCACCAAATAGACCTGTAACGGTTCGGGCTATCAGCAATAAGGTAAAAGAAGGCGCTAAACCACACGCCAAAGTGCCGATTAAAAACCCAATATAAGCCGTGATTAATATCTTTTTTCTATCAAAACCATCCACATAAAAAGCAGCCGCGAAGCCTGAAACAGCCGCACTGAGGGTGTAAGTGGAAACCAAAACAGCAAATTGTTGGGGCGAAATCTTGAAATAAGGCATGAGGTAATTGCCCAAAGGCATCAAAATCATAAAATCCAAGATGTGGGTAAAATTGAGGGCTGCCAACAAAAAGAGGATTGAGCGTTCTTTACTATTCATGTTTTTGTAACAATTGAAATAGGGAAAAGTTAGTATATCTCCCTTTCCGAAGGAACTCCTACGGAGCAGTATTTTCAGTAAAATAAAAGATTATTAAACCGAAACAAATTAAAATTTCATCTCTGGTATTTCACCCTCTATGATTAATCTCCCTTCCGTTGCTTTTTGTACATCCTCCACGCTCACGCCCAGAGCAGTTTCTAACAATTTAAAACCACCTTCGGGCAACACTTCCAAAACAGCCAATTCTGTAACAATTTTTTTAACACAACGCAGACCTGTTATTGGCAAACTGCAATTTTTAAGCAATTTCGATTTGCCATCTTTGCTGACATGCTGCATGGCGACAATAATGTTTTTGGCAGAAGCTACCAAATCCATTGCCCCGCCCATGCCTTTCACCATTTTACCCGGAATTTTCCAATTGGCTATATCACCATTTTCAGAGACTTCCATAGCGCCTAAAATGGTCAAATCCACATGCTCACCCCGAATCATGGCAAAACTTTCAGAAGAATTGAAAAGGGCTGAACCTGCTTGCATCGTCACGGTTTGCTTACCTGCATTGATAAGGTCAGCATCCACTTTGTCTTCTGTTGGAAAGGGTCCGATGCCTAATAAACCATTTTCAGATTGTAGAACAACATTAATGTTTTTAGGAATATAATTCGCTACCAAAGTCGGAATGCCAATGCCCAAATTGACATAATAACCATCTTTTAACTCTTGGGCTATGCGTTGTGCTATCTGATTTTTATCCAGCCCCCTAACCCCCGGAGGGGGAACTGGCACATCTACAACTCCCCCTCTGGGGGTTAGGGGGGCTGAAATCGTGCGCTGCTCAATCCGTTTTTGATATTTTTTACCTTGAAAAATGCGCTGCACATAAATGCCAGGGACATGAATGTCATTCGGGTCAAGTTTGCCTTCGGGCACCAGTTTTTCAACTTCTGCAATCGTGATTTTACCCGCTGCTGCCATCATTGGGTTGAAATTTCGGGCAGTGCCTTTGAAAACAAGGTTGCCTGAGGTATCGCCTTTCCATGCTTTTACAATTGAAAAATCGGCTTTTAAACCCGATTCCATCAAATACATTTTACCCTCAAATTCTCTTATTTCTTTGCCTTCTGCTACTTCTGTGCCGACACCCGCAGGGGTGAAAAAAGCAGGAATACCTGCGCCGCCTGCCCGAATACGCTCGGCTAAAGTGCCTTGTGGAATCAATTCTACTTCTAATTCGCCTGACATCAATTGCCGTTCAAATTCCTTGTTTTCACCCACATACGAGGAAATCATTTTTTTCACTTGACGGGTTTTCAGCATCAAACCAATGCCAAAATCATCTACCCCCGCATTGTTTGAAATACACGTTAGGTTTTTCACCCCTGTGCGGAGGAGCGCATTAATGGAATTTTCGGGAATGCCGCAGAGTCCAAATCCACCCAACATGAGGGTTGCTCCGTCTTTAATATCGGCTACGGCTGTATCGGCGTTTTTTACTACTTTGTTTATCATATCAAATTGTCGTTATTTTCATGTAGCTTCGGCTTTAGCCGAACGTGTTTAAACGCCTTTAGGCGTTGAAGCGCAGAACACGCCTAAAGGCGTTTAAACGGGTTCGGCTAAAGCCGAAGCTACGGCTATTTTTTATCAAAATTATCCAAAGCCGTTTGCAAAGGCAATGATCGCAAGCGTTTACCCGTCAAATTAAAAATCGCATTCGCAATAGCAGGTGCAACGGGTGACATCGGCGGCTCACCCACACCATACGGTTTTTCACCGCTATCCTGCAAAATAACCTCAATTTGGGGCGTATCCATCAACATAGCCACACGATAATTGTGAAAATTGGTTTCCACAATTTGGCTGTCTTCAATATGCACATCTTCATATAAGGCGGCACTCATTGCCATCACCGTAGCGCCTTCCACTTGCTGCCGAACGCCACTCGGGTTGATGATTTTACCTGCATCAATAATCTGGGTCACTTTCACTACTTTTATTTGTCCTTCCACAAGTTTCACTTCGGCAATGGCGGCTGAAATACTTTTTCTATCTTCTCCAACGGCGATACCGCGTCCAATGCCTTCGGTTTTTGCACTACCCCACCCTGCTTTTTCACCCAAAAGGGTTAAAACAGCTTTGCGGCGTTTCAATAAATCTGTATCATCACAATGGTTTAAGCGAAATTGCAAAGGGTCTTTGCCTGCTTTATGCGCCATTTCATCCATGAAACATTCAACGGCATACGTGTTGGCATACATACCTACGCCTCGCCAAATACCCGTTGTGAAAGGTAAAACACCTTGCCACATCGTCGCTTTTATATTCGGAATAGCATAAGGAATGCGCGCGCCATGACCCGCTGAAATGAAATCCGCACCCAAAACTTTCATAGCTAAAGGGGATATACCCCAAAGCACCATATCTGCCGTAGCCAGCTCATGTTGTATGGATGAAATTTTACCATTACCGTCTAACTGACCCCTCAGTACATGGTGTGTATTGGGTCTAAAATAGCCGTTTTGAAACTCTTGTTGACGGGTGTAAAGCAAATGAACGGGTTTTCCCACCGCTTGTGAGAGTTTAGCGGCTTCTACAGCATTGTGTTTCATCATGCGTCTGCCAAAACCACCGCCTAAAAAAGTGGCTCTAACATCCACATTTTTTTTACTCAAATCTATACCACTCGCCACCATCTCTTGCACTTTTCCGATCATTTGATTGGAGGTATAAATAGTGGCTTTATCGCCTACCACATCGGCAACCGTAATACTCGG
>JAYUQN010000326.1:0-4869 GCA_043756725.1 Saprospiraceae bacterium | reverse complement strand
TGCAACGTCTCTACATAAACCCCGAATAAATTGAATAATAAATCCTTAGCTTAATGGCATTGGACTTTAGTCCGTAAACGCTTAAAACTATGAATACCGTAAGTAAATGCTGTTTCAAAATTAAATTATCGCCTTTCATTAGATATTTACGGACTGAAGTCCGTGGTACGGCTAAGTTACAAAAAAATTTATGACTAATAAAACATCAGGCACAACCCAAAACGGCTTAAACGGCTTAAAACGCGTTTTGGGATTTCCTTCTTTATTTGTTGTTGCCATTGGCGTTGTAACAGCTCAATCCTGTTTTGTCTCTGTTCTTCAAGGAGCTGGCATAGGGGGTGCGTCGTTTTTCATCGCTTTATCGATAGCTTTTGTACTCACGTTGTGCTATGTTTCAACGTATTCTGAATTGTCCTTGATGATGCCCAAAGCGGGTAGTATTAGCACTTATACGGCAGTGGCAATGGGGCATTTTCCAGCCATTATCGCCACTTTAGCAGGTTATTTAGCCCCTTTGATTTTTGGCGGACCCGCTGAACTGCTTTTGGTAGATTATATTTTAGATGTGGCTTACCCCGATGTATTTTCACATATTGGTTTGCTGCTTTTATTGGTGCTCACTGTTTTAAATATATTGGGAATAGATATTTTTTCAGCCGCTCAAAATGTTTTGACTTACACTATGCTCGTTACGCTTTTTGTGATTGGTTTTGCGGGCTTAAATCCCACGCATGCGACGGGTGCAACACCGTCTGCGTTGTGGGAAGGTTTTACGCACACAAATACAAACGTTTTTTCACTTGTCGTCTTAGCAACATGGGCGTTTTTATCCCTCGAATTTATTTGTCCCTTGATTGAAGAATCGAAAAATTCAGAAAAAAACATCCCAAAAGCCATGTTTGCGGGAGCCATAGTGCTGTTGATACTGCATTTTCTACTGGCTTATGCGGGCATGAGACAAGTACCTGCGGAGGCTTTAACGAACTCAAATATACCCCATTGGGTCTTGGTGCAAGCACTTTTTGGCGATACTGGGCGATTAATAATAACGGTTATGACAATTACAACAACCTCAGGTGTTATCAATTCATTATTGGCTACCGTTCCCAGAATGTTGTATGGTATGGCGCATCACAATCAACTGCCAGCTATTTTTAAGCACATTCATCCTCAATGGAAAACACCGTGGTTTGGTATTTTATTTATCTTTATTTTAATAGCAGCCCCGATGTTGCTTTTGAGCGATTCTAAAGATGTATTGTTGTTACTGGTTATTTCATCGGCTACAATATGGCTTTTAACCTACATCGTTGCGCATATTGATGTGATGATTTTACGTAAAAAATACCCTCACTTTCATCGCCCTTTTAAAACACGGTTTTACCCCATCCCGCAACTGATAGGCATAATTGGCATGGGTTATGCGCTTTTCAACAATTCCCCAACGCCTGAAATGACCCGAGAGGTTTACACCAATGCTGCCTTATTTTTAGGAATAACTGCTTTTTATGCCTTCTTTTGGGTGCGTTTCAAGATGAAAAAAGGTTTATTTGAAACGGAAGCAATAGAACAGGCACTTAAAGATTAGCTTGTCGAAATACTGTCCATAGGACTCCTACGGAGAGGGGGGTAAATTTTGTACTAAAATAAATTCCAAACAGCGACGTTTTTAAAAAATATTGCAACATAATTAATCAACGAAACAATGTACTATCGGATTTTTATTACCCTGTTTTTATCCTCCCTATTCCACTCTGTTTCTGCTCAAGATTCTACTCGAAACTTGTTGCAAAACCCGAGTTTTGAATTGTCTAAAATGAAAAGACCCAATTTCCGTTTCAGAAATGAAATAGAATTTGACTCGTTTTCAGTGGCGTGGACAACTCAAAAAAATGGGTCACCTGATATTATTGACTCCCTGCAATCCTACAAATGGCATGAATACGGCAATATGTTTGCTCCCCGCATCATACCACATCATGGCGCAAAGGTGGCGGGCATTAGGCTGTTCGGTTGCCAAGAGAATAATTTTATTGATTGTCGAGAATACCTCGTACAAAAGCTAAAAGAACCCATGAAAGCGGGACATTATTATCGGTTTGAACTGTGGATGGCGCGCATCGAAAAGGGTTTTGCGTGTCAAGATTTAGCGGTATATTTTTCAGATTCAGTTATCAAAAAAGAGTTTTTTTTAACAACCCGTCGTTTGAATCCTCAGATTAAATGCCATGCCATGCCCGGCAAAAAGCCTTATTTTTGGTATCGTTTGGCAGATACTATAGTCGCTGATAAAAATTTTGAAGCTATTTATATTGGCAGTTTTGTCAACGACAATGCGGCAACGGTTGATAGAATTGAACCTGACTCTTACAGACAGTCTTATTATTTTATTGATGATATAAAATTAGTTGACTTAGGTCCCGTTAAAGTTAAAAAACCTGTGAAAAACACTTCATCTCTACCGCCTCAACCACCCAATTTAACGCAAAAGAAACCTTTTGTCTTTAAAAATCTTTTATTTGAGCGTGGAAAAGCGGACATACTCCCCCACTCTTTTGCAGAGTTGGATTCCATTTTTTACTATATTAAAATTAATGCTACCTTGAAAATAAAGATTGAAGGGCATACGGATAGTGAAGATACGCCCTTATTCAATCAGGAACTTTCTGAAAAACGTGCCAATGCCGTTGCTGATTATTTCATCAAAAAAGGCATTTCAAAAGACCGCATCACGACTGCGGGGTTTGGTGAAACCCGACACGTCTCTAACAATGAATCGAAAGAAGGACGACAATTGAATAGGCGGGTTGAAATGATTTTAATAGAATAGAATAAATTAAACAATATGATATTTTCAATGTTTTAGAGAAAGTTGATTATCAATAGGTTATAAAAATATTTGTTTTATTTGCTTTTGTAACCAATGATTGAGAAAGACGTTTTAAAATTCTTTATATCAAATTAAATTTTACTTATGAAATTACAATTTACCCTTATTTTATGTGCAGGTCTTTTCATGACCTCTTGCGTGAGCAAAAAGAAATTAACCGCTTTACAAACAGAGCATCAAGTTGCACTGGATGCCCTCAACAAAGAATTGGGCAAATGTGGCGAAAACCTCAGCGAAGAACTCCGCAAAGTAGCCGCTTGTGACCAAGACAGAGACAAGCTAAGAAATGATTTGAGAACACTCGAAAGCACACTGAAACTGCGCCAAGAGCAAATGGACGATTTGAAAGGACAAGTTGCCGATTTCAAATCTACCCGTGATAAGCAAATGACACAAGTGGGCGACTTGACTGTTTTGTCTCAATCTGCCAATCAAAATGTGAAAGAAACCTTACAGCAATTGGAGCGCAAAGACAAGTACATCCACCTTTTACAAGCGGCTAAAACCAAAGCCGATTCCATCAATTTGGCTTTAGCTGTCAATTTGAAAGGCGTGTTGAGCGAAGGCTTGTCAGATAAAGACGTTGAAATTAAGGTGGATAGAACCGTTGTTTTCATCAATTTGTCTGATAAAATGCTCTATCAAAGTGGCAGTGCCAATATCACCACCAAAGCCAATGAGGTGTTAGGTAAAATTGCTAAAATCATTGAATCCAGACCCGAATTGGAAGTTATGGTGGAAGGTTATACCGACAATGTGCCGATTAAAAACAGTTGCATTGACGACAACTGGGATTTGAGCGTCAAACGGGCAACGTCTGTCGTGCGGGTTTTACAAAAAATCTATAAAATTGACCCTAAGCGTTTGATAGCGGCTGGTAGAAGCGAATTTACGACTTTAGCAACGAACGATACGCCCGAAGGTCGCAGCATCAACCGCCGTACACGCATCATTATTTTACCTAAATTGGATCAGTTTTATGATTTATTAAATCCGAATAATGTGCCTAAATAAAATTTGTAAGTAGTATAATGTAAATAATCGCTGTTAAACCTGCGAGGTTTCAAAAACCTCGCAGGTTTAATTCTTTGACAATCAATATTAACAGCGATTATTTACGTCGAACTACTTACAAGAAAAACGACACAGCTTTTTTACCTTTAACCAAATAATAATTATGATAATCGGCATTCCGAAAGAAATTAAAAGCAACGAAAACCGCGTTGCCCTTACACCCGCAGGTGCTATGGAATTGACCAAACGCGGTCATACGGTGTATATTGAACACGATGCAGGCGAAGATTCAGGTTTTGAAGATGAAGAATATGAAGCCGCAGGAGCTAAAATTCTTCCAACCGCCAAAGCTATTTTCAGCAAATCAGAAATGATTATGAAAGTGAAAGAGCCTATTGAAGCTGAATATAAACTCATCCAACCGCACCACCTTGTTTTCACCTATTTTCACTTCGCTTCTTACGAACCTTTGACCCACGCCATGATAAAAAGCGGCGCCGTCTGTTTGGCTTATGAAACCGTTGAAATGGCTGACCGCTCGCTGCCCTTGCTGGTTCCTATGAGTGAGGTAGCAGGTCGTATGGCGATTCAGGAAGGCGCAAAATATTTAGAAAAACCTGTGAAAGGACGCGGCGTTTTACTCGGTGGCGTCCCGGGTGTAGAGCCGGGTAAAGTGTTGGTTTTAGGTGGCGGTATCGTCGGCACACAGGCGGCTAAAATGGCAGCAGGATTGGGCGCACAAGTGACCATTATGGACATTAGCCTACCCCGTTTGCGCCAATTGAGCGACATTATGCCTGCTAACGTCATCACTATGTATTCAAACGAGTACAATATTCGCCGCTTGATAGGCACACAAGATTTGATAGTCGGCGCCGTTTTGATACCCGGCGCAAAAGCCCCGCATTTGATAACAAGGGATATGTTGAAACTTATGCGCCCCGGCACGGTCGTCGTGGATGTGG
>JAYUQN010000325.1:0-4883 GCA_043756725.1 Saprospiraceae bacterium | reverse complement strand
ATTTTACTATGAAAAACATCTTTTTTACGACTATTCTTTTACTTTTCATGTCAAATATCTCTTTCACACAAGTAAAATTAGAGATAAAAAAGAACCTCTCCGACGAGCAACTCCTCGACCTCGTCCAAAAGCAAACCTTCCGTTATTTTTGGGATTTTGCACACCCTGTCAGCGGGCTTTCACGCGAACGCAGCAACAAGGCATACCATTATGGCGATGAAGTGGTGACGACGGGCGGCACGGGTTTTGGCGTTATGTCCATCATAGTAGCAACAGAACGCCAATGGATAAAGCGGGAAGAAGCCGTTACGCGGTTGCGCAAAATGGTGGATTTTTTATTGAAAGCCAATCATTATCACGGCGTTTTTCCACATTGGTTGGATGGGGCAACAGGTAAAACTATTCCTTTTAGCCGACGAGATGATGGGGGCGATTTGGTTGAAACCGCTTATTTGATGCAAGGGTTGTTGTGCGTGAGGCAGTATTTTCAAGGGGACAACAGAGAAGAACGGGATTTGCGCAACCGCATTACATGGATGTGGGAAGAAACAGAATGGAATTGGCATACTGCAGGGTCAAAAAATCAATTGTATTGGCATTGGAGTCCCAATCATGGGTGGGCAATGAATTTTGAACTCCGAGGATGGAATGAATGTTTGATTACTTACGTGTTGGCAGCGTCTGCGCCCCGCTACCCTATTTCTGCTGAAATCTATCACAAATGTTGGGCTGAAAGCAGTCATTTTAAAAATGGTAAAACGTTTTATGACCTCAAATTGCCTTTGGGTTTTGATTATGGCGGTCCTTTGTTTTTTTCACAATATTCCTTTTTGGGCATTGACCCAAACGGTTTGAAAGATAATTATGCTGACTATTGGGAGCAAAATCTCAACCATACGCTGATTAATTATCGACATTGCGTGAAAAATCCGAACAATTTTAAAGGTTATGGTGCCAATTGTTGGGGTTTGACAGCGAGTGATAACCATGAAGGCTACAACGCTCATTCGCCCGATAATGATTTGGGAGTGATAACGCCCACTGCCGCCTTGTCTGCTTTTCCATATACCCCAAAGGAATCTATGCAGGCTTTGAGGCATTTTTATGAAAACTTAGGTGGGAAAATTTGGTCTGAGTACGGCTTTGTGGATTCTTTTAATGAAAGTAAAAATTGGTATGCCCCCTCCCATTTAGCCATTGATCAAGGACCTATTATCGTGATGATTGAAAACCATCGGAGTAAATTGTTGTGGAAATTATTTATGAGTATTCCTGAAATACAAGGGGGGATGAAGAAATTGGGGTTTCAGAGTCCGTATTTTAAGTAGTTAAAAAAGAAGCATAAAATAACAAGACTTAGCACACGGAGAATAGGTGTTGATACGTTCTTTTTCATGACAAATTTATTGCGTTTTTAAAAATGATTGTAGTCATATAATAATTGACAGTTTTTCAAACTTTTACCCCTATTATATCCAGCAATTATTTAAATTTGCCCGAAATTTAGGGCGGTGGTTACCGCGAACTAACTAACTCATAAAATATGGCAAAACTTAACGTCGCCCTCGTCGCAGGTGGCTATTCGGGTGAGCGGGTGATTTCACTCGGCAGTGCAGCAGTAGCTGAAAAACATATTAATCCCCGGCGTTTTAATGTCTATAAAATTGACATTGACCGTGAAAAATGGTCTTTTACAAAACCCGATGGCGGGGAAGTTTTAGTGGATAAAAACGATTTTTCGTTGAAAATTGGGCGTAAAAAAATCAATTTCGACGTCGTTTTGATGATTATTCATGGCACACCCGGGGAAGATGGGAAATTGCAGGGCTATTTTGATATGCTTAAAATTCCTTACACGTCTTGTGATGCCATTACGTCGGCTTTAACTTTCAACAAACGGTGGACTGTGGCGACCGCAGCTTTTAGCGATATTGCGGTCGCAAAATCGTTACATTTGTTTCAAGATACCCCCCTCTCCGTAGGAGTCCCTTCGGACAGTAAAAATGACATTTTAAGCACTTTAAAGCTTCCTGTTTTTGTGAAACCTAATAATGGCGGCTCCAGTATTGGCATAAGTAAGGTCAACAAAGCGGAGGATTTGGAAAATGCACTTGAAAAAGCTTTCAAAGAAGACGATCAAATTTTGGTAGAAGAATTTATAAAAGGGCGTGAATTTACAGTCGGTGTGATGCAAACCAAAGGGAAATTGGTGGTTTTACCCATCTGTGAAGTGGTTTCAAAGAAAGACTTTTTTGATTATGAAGCCAAATATCAAGGTGCAAGCGAGGAGTTAATCCCTGCACCGATTGACAAAAAGCAAACAACAGTTTTACAAAATACCGTTAAACGAATTTATCAGATTTTCAATTGCAAAGGCATTGTTCGCATAGATTTTATTTGGAACGAAGCGACCGATACGCCGTATATGCTTGAAGTTAATACTGTTCCCGGACAGTCAGAAAGCAGTATTGTACCCCAAATGGTACGGGCTTATGGGTGGACAATGCAGGAGTTTTATACAAGACAAATAGAAGAAGCGATAAAGTAATATGAATATTGAGTAACAAATAACGAATAACAAATATGGAAACAATAAAAGCCTTTGGTCGGGAAGTTTGGTACTTTTTCTCGAGTCGGGTTTTCTGGAAAAACTTTGGAAAAATGGCGGGCATTATGGCAATGCTTTTATTTATGCTGTTTTGGATGATGACTTGTTTTACGCGACATGGTGACACCGAACGAGTAGGCAATTATGTGGGTAAAAACATGAAAGAAGTAGAGGATTTGATTGATGATGCAGGTTTTGACCTTGTCGTCACTGACTCTATCTATCGAGAAGATTTTCCTGCCGACATTGTTTTAGAGCAAAACCCTTTCCCGAATTCTTTGGTGAAATCTGGGCGTACGATTTATTTGAAAATCACGACTGCCAAAGGGAGTTTGCGAAATTTACCAGATTTGGTAGGGCGTGACCAAATTGATTTTTATGTTGAAACAGTTCGAGCTATGGGCATGAAAATAGGGCGCATTGATAGCTTACCCGACCCAAATTTGGGCGATGGCACGATTAAACAGGTGATATGGCGCGGTCGGGATATTACCCGTGAGTTGGGTAAGTTTCAGATACCAGAAGGTAGTGTATTGGATTTTGTTGTGTCCAGACGGGAGAATAATAATAGAGATGTGCCTCGTTTCATTGAAGGGGGCAGCTATCAAGTGTTGGAAGTGTATAAAGTGAAATTGTCTATGCTCGATTTGTATGTCCGTGAAATCGTTAAAGACCCCTCAGTATCGGATGAAAATTCGGCGTATGTTATAAAAGTTTCACCGGGCGTGGGTGTGGAATTGCAAAAAGGAGATTCTGTAACTGTTTTTATTACGCAGAAAAACCCTGCGGCTACGCGGACGGATTCTTTTGAGCAGTGAAATGACCCCCTCAGTAAACATTAGTCATATCGAATTTATAACAGTATATAATCACGATAAAAAGCATCAAAAGCCCCTTTAGGGCAATGCCATTAAGCTAAGGATTTCACAACAAGCCGTCCCCCCGACCCCCAAAGGGGGAGTACATCCGAAGTAGCTTAGATTTTTGTACAATTTCTTTGAAAAAAGTACCTAATTCTGGCTTACTTCGGATGCACTCCCCCTCTGGGGGTCGGGGGGATGCTTAGCTTAATGGCATTTGGACTAAAATCGCCGTTACAAATAACAAAATGAAAATGAAAGCAAGCGTCAATACCAAATATGGTTCGCCAGATATACTGCAACTCAAAGAAGTAGAAAAACCGACGCCCAAAGACCATGAAGTGCTTATAAAAATACACGCTACCACCGTTAACCGCACCGATACGGGTTTATTAGGAGCAGAATACTTCCTTGTTCGCTTGTTTTGGGGTCTTTTTAAGCCTAAAAAAACAGTGTTGGGCAGTGAGTTTTCGGGTGAAATTGTGGCAATTGGTAAGGCTGTACAGTCCTTCAAAATAGGCGACCCAGTTTTCGGTTTATCGGCTGAAAACTTTGGGGCGCATGCCCAATATTTATGCTTGCTTGAAAAGGGTTCTTTGGCTTTAAAGCCTACGAATATGACATATCAACAAGCTGCCGCCGTTTGCGAAGGGGCTTATTTGGCTTTGAATTATTACAAAGCGGTCAATTTGAAGGCGGGTCATAAGATACTTATAAATGGTACAACGGGTTCGATTGGCTCGGCGGGTGTGCAATTGGCTAAATATTTTGGTGCAGAAATTACAGCCGTTGCCAATACAAAAAACTTGGATTTGGTGAAATCATTGGGTGCAGATAAAGTGATTGATTACACAAAAGAAGATTTTACGAAATTGACAGGTAGCTACGATTTTATATTCGATGCGGTGGGTAAAAGCTCTTTTTTAAAGTCAAAACACTTATTGAAAAAAGGCGGTATTTATTTCAGCACCGAATTGGGTTTTGCTTATGCTAACCCCATTTTTGCTCTTTTGGGTTTAAAGTTTGACGGTAAAAAAGTGATATTTCCCATTCCAAAAGACGATAAAGAACAAATCCTTTTTTTCAAAAAATTAATTGAAGAAGGACATTATAGAGCCATTATTGACAAAACTTACCCTTTTGAGCAAATTGCAGAGGCGTATAAATACGTTCTGACGGGTGAAAAAACGGGGAATGTGGTGGTAACGCTAGAAAATTTATAACTTTGTAAAAAGCAATTAAATTATCGCCTTATGAACTCAACTTCGTTTAAAAAAATCGGATTTGCTATTTTAACCCTCATCAGCTTAGGCATTTGGGCATTGTTACTTTGGCAACACTATCATGGCGGTGTACCCAGTCATAGTTTCATGGCTCGAAAAGATATGCCCTCTATTTCAAATTGGTGGGGCGCA
>JAYUQN010000324.1:0-14181 GCA_043756725.1 Saprospiraceae bacterium | reverse complement strand
ATTCCAAATACAATTATCTAAACAAAAAGCTGAAAAATATACCCAATGGGGCACTTTTTTATTGGTATCAAGTTGTGAAAATGTTAGAATCTTAACATTGTTTCTGGTTCAATCATTCTTGTTTTTTACCAAAAATACCCCATTTCCTACCAAAAACCGAAAACATAGGGAGGGGGTCTCTCCGACTGCCTACATTTGTACCCATCAATACAATTCTTTAACTCATTTTACAATCAGAGAAAACTATGCAGAAGCCAACGATTTTACTCGTAGATGATTCACCTATGATGACACAATTTTTAGGCATTTTTTTAAGTAAAAAATATGCCGTTGAAACGAAAAACAACCCTTACCACGTCCTTCAAGAAATTCAAGCAGGCAATCATCCCGACCTCATCGTGACGGATTTGGATATGCCCGAACTCAATGGTAAAGACCTTATTAAAAAAATCAAAGAACAATTGCCTCATACACCCATCATCGTTGTCAGTGCGGTAAAAGAAAGCAAGCAGCGTATCAAATGTTTGGAATTGGGTGCTGCCGATTTTTTATCAAAACCTTTTCATCCCGCAGAATTGGAAGCCCGCATCAGTAAACTTTTAGTACCCAAAGAAGAGGGTCAACCAAAACTTTCTTTTGTACGGGAAATGCTGAAAGCGGCAGCTATTTTCTAACAAATCTTCGGCTGAATCCGAAACGACGTTTAATTTTTTTCTATAACGAATCTTACAAATCTAAATCAAAATGAATTCCGATAAACGTATTTATCTTATTCTGAAAAGAATAATAGATATAACGGGCGCACTTATTATTCTTTTAATCCTAAGCCCGTTGTTTTTAATTGTTGCTATTTTAATAAAATTAGAAAGCAAAGGACCTGTTTTTTACGCCTCAAAAAGAGTGGGACGGTATTACAAAGAGTTTGACTTTTATAAATTTCGCTCGATGCGTCAAGACGCTGACCATTTATTGGACAATATGGTATTTACGAATCAATATGAAAGCACTGAAAAAACGGAATATGTAGGCGCCTCTAACTCAGAATTGCTTTGGAGCGATGAGGGTTGGGTCAATGAAGCGGCATGGGTCATGGAAAAAGAAGCCGCTCAACCGTTCATCAAAATCACTAACGACCCACGTATTACCCGTATTGGAAAATTTATTCGCAGCACAAGTATAGACGAATTGCCACAATTGTTCAATGTTTTAAAAGGCGATATGTCGCTTGTTGGTAATCGCCCATTGCCTTTATATGAAGCCGAACAATTGACAAAAGATGATGATATTACCCGTTTTTTTGCACCCGCAGGTATCACGGGTTTATGGCAAGTAACGGAACGTGGCAAAGCCCATGTCAGTGCTGAAAGCCGTAAGCGTTTGGATGTGGATTATGCTAAAAAATGCTCTTTGTGGCTTGATATCTGGATTTTATTTAAAACACCTGTGGCGGCATTACAGCAGGAAAATGTATAGGAACGAAAACTATTTTATAATCATTTAGCTAAAATCAATATGAGAAACTTAATCTTTTTAATCTTTTTGACAGCCATAGCCGCTTGTCGCCCTTTTGATTTACCTGAAGAAGCAGTGGTAAATACCGAAAATAAAACGTTGGATCAATTAACAATTCCCGATGCTTTTGTTTTCAATACCCATAAAGACATCACTTTAAAAATTGCCGTAAAAGACAATAATGGGCAATTGATGCCCGATGTGCCGCTTAAGGTTTTTATTAAAAAGCTAAACAGTACAGATAGTCTTTTTTTACTCTCCGCTCAAACAAATACTGAGGGGGTGTTTGAAACCACTTTATCTTTGGATGCTGATGTGGAAACATTGGTGGCAACAACAGACTATATCGGATTGCCATCCTATCAAGCCACAAAAATCACGTCCAATAATATTGCTTTAACCTTGGGTGCAGAAAACAATATCAATTTGCCCCGCAATTTTATAGGCGTAACGCCGAGTATTGAATTTCGTGGTCTGACGAGTTTCACCTATATGGGTACGTATGATGCGGATGGTGTGCCAAAATATTTGACAACTCGGGGCGATGTTGTCAGCCAAAGTATTTTGAGAATGGTTAATTCAAGCCTTCCCGAATCAAAATCTTTGCTCAGAACGCATCCTGAATTTTTGACTAACACGGCACAACGCAATGTCGTTTTGAAAGAAAGAGGAGAAGTTTCAATTACTTTTGTGCATGAGGGAACGGGTAATTATAATGCTTTGGGTTATTACACTTACCCGACCAGCAACCCGCCTGCTACGGCTGCGGATATTACAAACTTGAAAGTTATTTTCCCAAATTCTTCTTATACAAGAAGCGGCGGTGGATTGAGAACAGGCGATAAAGTTGTACTCGGTACTTTCGCCGCAGGCACAACTGTGGCTTGGTTCGTCATGCCAAAAGCTTGGGATACAAGAACGCAAAAGGTAATTGACAACCTTTCACCTATTCATTATTCTGATAAAAATTTGAACACCTTTACAACAGCAGACTATCGTGAGCACGTCGTCACACTTTTAGACGCTGAGCACGAATTGCTTTTAGTTGGTTTTGAAGATATTGACCGACCCGCGGGAGATAATGATTTTAATGATGTTGTTTTTTATGCTACAGCAACGCCTTTTTCAGCTATTGAAACGACAAATATCGTGGAAATCACTAAAAAACCTAAAGATGAAGATGGTGACAATGTGCCCGATACACAAGATGTAGAACCCAATAACCCCTTAGTGGCTTCCTATAGTTTTTCACCAGCTTTGGGTCAAACCAGTACCTTAGCTTTTGAAGATTTGTGGCCCCTAAAAGGCGATTATGATATGAATGATGTGGTTGTTGACTACAATATTCAAGAAAAATTGGATGGTAAAAATAAAATTACACAAATAAAATTTAGCCTAACTGTCCGCGCTTTGGGCGGTAGTTTCCGCAACGGTTTTGGCATTGAATTACCTATTCCACCCAATAAAATCGCTTCGATAGAAGGTACAAAAATCAAAGATACGTATATCAAACTGGATGCGAATGGCACAGAAGCAGGTCAAACCAAAGCCGTCATTATTGCTTTTGATAATGCTTACAGTCTTATCCCAACACCGAGTGCTAACAGCTATTTTAATACAGAAAAAGAAAAAGCAAGCATGGCTGACTATGCTTTTGATATAACAGTTACTTTAAATGACCCCGTAACACGAGCAGAGTTGGGCACGGCTCCTTACAATCCCTTTATTATTGTCAACAAGGAGCGAGGACGCGAAGTGCACTTAGCGGGTTATAAGCCCACAAAATTAGCCAATACTGCCTTGTTTGGAACAGGAGAGGATAATACAAAAGGCAATAGGTATTACCAATCAAAAACCAATTTACCGTGGGCATTAAATATTTCAACCAAGTTTAAATATCCAATAGAAAAAGCACCTATTAATAATGCTTATTTGAAATTTAACAACTGGGTTGAAAGCGGTGGTACGAACTTCCAAGATTGGTATATGAACAAGACAAATTATACCAATCCAGCTAAAATCTATTGATAAAAGGTCTCTTCTTTTATATATTCTGTAAAACCGATGCTCTTTCAAAAGGCATCGGTTTTTTGTTTGTAATTAAAGCAAAGATTACTAATAACCAACCAGCCAATCAACCCTACCAAAAACCCTTCATTTTCTGCCAAAAACCGAAAAATTAAGATACTTGCGCTTAACATGCCGCACTTTTGTAGCAATAAAAAAGAGAGACCTATGCATATTTTATTTGCAATTAAAAACCATTTGCAAAGCCGCCCTACTGTCCGTAAGGACTCCAATGGAGAGGGGGGGTATATTGCCAATATGAAAGCCTTGCCTTTCATCACCCTTTTGGAGATAGTGCTGCACCTGATGAACAAGCGCATAATGCGCTTTTCACCTACCGTTTTTCACTCACCTTCCGCTGTGTTTCATATACCTTTTAAAAGTTGGGTTATCCCTGCTTTTTTAATGCTTTTAAACATCGGCACAGCAAACGGGCAAGAATCGGAATCCTTAAATATCAAAATCCTTAAACTTCGCCCTTTGGATGAATTGACGGAATTAGCGCTACTCAATGCCCCTGCCTTGAAAGCCAATCAAGTGGATTTTTTACGCCAAACGCTGGCTTGGAAAACCCAAAAAAGCAGTTGGGCAGATATGATTACCTTGACGGGTACAACCCTCTATGGCAACGGGAGCGTCTTAGATGCGAACAACAATGGCGCAGCAACAGCCTATATTTTAACCGATAGAAAAAGTGTGAATTTCAATCTCACTTTAGGTCTCCGACTTTCAGGTGGCGATATTTTGAATCGGGGTAAAAAAGCTGAAATGCAACGCCTACAATTAGATCGCCTACAACAAGAAAGGCAAACAACAGAGCAAAATTTACGAGAAGTCATTGCCATACTCTATACAGAATTAGAATTAGCCCTAAAATTGCTGCGTATTAAAGCAGAAGCGCTTGAAAATCAGAGAATAGCCTTTGCCATTGTTGAAAAATTTTTTAAAGAAGGCAATTATCAAGCTGCCGAATACAGCTCTATGTTGAGTAAAGTAACAAGTGCAGAAGAGCAATTTGAGCAAGCCAAAGCAGAAGCTAAAAAGGGTACTTTGGTCTTAAAAAACCTTGTTGGCACAGCTGTTTTTTAATAGTTGTCAGTTATCAGTTATTAGTTTGTGAAACTAATAACTGATAACTGACAACTAACAACTTTAAAAGAAGAGACAAAACAATGACTATAATTTCCTTTTTACGCTTGCTTTTCCGCAACGCCTTATGGTTGTTTCCCATGGGTTGCCTATCCGCAGGTGTCGTTTTTCATTTAACCAAAAATACACCTAAAGAGTATGAATCGCATACCATTATCAATACAGGCTTAGTGTCAGGCTATAATATCGAATCAAATAGTGGCGGACGCATTGATTATGGCTATGCCAACACGGAAATGGAAAATATTATAGGGCTTGCTAAAAGCCGTGAAACACAAGAAGAATTGGCTGCACGGCTGCTTACGCAAGTCCTCATGCAGCGCAAACCCTCTGTTGCTATCATCAATGAGCCAGCTTTTAACGCCTTACAAAAAGATATACCTCAAGCTATTCGTGACAAAGTTGTAGATTATCAATCCTTTGAAAATACTTTAGTCCGCATCAAAGAATGGCGTGACCGTTCCGATAACAACCTTATAAAAGTCCTATTAGAAAGCAAACACCCCCTATTTGGCATCGAACATATTCATACTTTGTCCATCAAAAAGGAAGGCAATAGCGATATGATACGCTTCGCTTACACCACAACCGACCCCTCAGTATGCCGCAATACTTTGGTGCTTTTGACTGAAATTTTCATCACCAAACATCGCGGCAACAAAGAAGGGCAATCGTCTGATGTTGTTGCTTTTTTTGAAAAAACCACTGAAGAATCCGCAGCCGTTTTGAATGGAAAAGAAGACAATATGTTGTCGTTTATGGTTGACAATAAAATCATCAACTATTACGAACAAACCCGTTTTATTGCTGCTAAAAAAGAGGATTTAGATGAAATGTATTTCAAAGAAGTGATGCAATTAGCCGCAGCCGATTCTGCCCGACGCAATCTCGAAAAACAATTGACAAAATATGTGAACTTACCCAATATCAACAAAACCTTAGTAAAACAACGGAATGACCTATCCGACGTGTCGGTGCGTTTAGCCAATCTTGAACTAACCGCTTTGAATGACAGCACGGCACAACCCGATGAGCAGGTTGTCAATCAATTACACAAACAAGCGGAACGCATCAAAAAGGAAATGCGCCAACAAGCCGAAGCCACTTATGCCACAAGCCGTACATTTGATGGTGTAGAGGTCAAAAACGTTCTAAACCAATGGCTCAATCAGTTTGTCGAAGTAGAGCAAAGTTTAGCCCGTGTACGTGTTTTTAAGGAAAGAAAAGTGGATTTTGACCGCCTTTATGCCCGTTTTGCACCCATAGGGTCCAACATAAAGCGGTTGGAGCGTGAAATTGATATATCTGAAAAAGCCTATTTAGAAAACTTACACAGCTATAATCAGGCGCGTTTACACCAATACAATACGCTGATGACTGCTAATTTGAGGGTCGTAGATTCCCCTTATTTACCCGATAAACCTAAGCCTTCTAAGCGTTTAATGTTGGTTGTTTTGGGTTTTATGGCAGGTTTTACCATTCCTTTAGGGGGGATGATAATCATGGAATTGTTAGATAAAGCCCTCAAAACACCTGAAAATGCGGTCGAATTAACAGGTTTAGAACTACATAGTGTTTTCCCAAAACTGCCAAAGAATTGGGAAACTAATAAATCCATAGATTATAACGCCGTCATGCAAAAGGCTGCTAATCAACTTATTCAAAACATAAAAGTGGATTTGAGAGACAGTAAAAAAGAGTTAAACAACCCGCCACATATTGTTGTGGTCGGCACAAGAGGGAAAGAAGGTAAGTCTTTTATCATAAACTATTTGGCTAAACAAAAGGCAGATTTTACATTTTCAGAATTACCCGCGCTTTTATCTGAGCATTATTCAGCCGATTTAGATGCCCAATATGACCTCGTTTTACTCGTAGCCAACGCGCATTTTACATGGAATAATGCTGATAAAAAAGCCACTACGGCTATTGCTAAAGTCACCAATTGTATGTGCCGCATGGTCTTAAATAATGTTAGTATTGACAATTTGGAATCAAGTCTGGGTGAAATACCTAAACGCCGCAGCCGATTTCGGAGGTGGTTCAAAAAAAAGTCTTTATAAATAATTAAAATATGAAACCTGCATTAATTGAGCAAAGCATCGCTTATGCTGAAAACAATTTCATGAACGACAATGCCAAGCATTTGCACGTGGACAAGGATTTTATCCGTCAAAATTTTGATTTGACGCATAAAAACATCCTCGATTTTGGCTCTGGCATGGGCGGCATGAGCCTTTGGTATGCCCAAAATTGGGATTGCAAAGTCTATGGTGTGGACATTGATGGTCAGCACGTTGCCATTGCCAACCAGTTGAAAATCAAGCATCAATTGTACAATGTCACCTTTGAAAAAAGAGATATTACGAGCCAAAAACTACCCCCTCAGTATAACAGTAGTTTTGATGCTATTTTTCTCAACGATGTGGCAGAGCATATCCCCTACCCTATTTTAGAACAGATTTTTAGCGAATTGCACCGTCTTCTAAGTCCAAATGGGCGCATTTTCGTCAGCTATCCACCTTGGCAAAGCCCGTATGCTTCTCACGTAACGCGGGTGACAAAGCTGCCGTGGTGCCAGTTTTTACCTCAAGCCTTTTTATTGAAATGGATTGAAAAGAAAAACATTGCCATTAGTGGTGAGCGTGAAAGCGACCTTGTGGAAGCCTATAAAGGATTAAATCATTTGACGCATGGGCGTTTGATGGGCGTAACAGAAAAAGCAGGATTTAAGGTAACAAAACGATTAAGTCATAGCCTTCTCCGCAAGTTGCCGATACTGAGGGGTATCAATACCCGTTTTTTTCCCTTGCATTTTTTAATTTCAAAAGAAATTGTCATACTCGAAAAAACATAAACGCTCCAATGAAAGATATAATCTGCTTGGCTTTTCCCGCTTGGGAAGGCAATTATTTGAAATCCACTGTCCAATTGATGAAAGAATTGGCAAAAGACAACCATGTTTTATACGTAGATTATGCCTATACGTGGAAGGATTTTTTCAACAGTTTGCGCGGCAAAGGCTTCGCATCTTGGCAGCGCATGTTGGGCATGAAACCCCGTTTGCGAAGGGAGTTGCTTGAAAACGGTGCAACCCTATCTGTTTTGACTTTACCGCCCGTTATACCCACTAATTTCATTAAAAACCCTAAGTTTTTTGATAAAATAAATGCCATCAACGCTTATTTTATGGTGAAAACCATTAAAAAAGCGCAGCAAATATTGGGCATGGATACCCCCTCTCCAAAGGAGTCCTCATGGACAGTCATCAATGCTTTTAATCCTATTTTTGGTGTTCACATAGCGGGTCAATTGGGTGAAAAACAGTTGATTTATTATTGCTACGATGAAATCAGTGCAGCGACTTGGGCAAAACGGCATGGGGCGCGGCTTGAAACCCGTTTTATAAAAATGGTGGATATGGTGGTGGTCACATCGCAAGGGCTGTTTGATAAAAAATCGGAACAACATTTCAATTGTGTTATGGTAAAAAATGGGGTTGACTTTGACCTTTTTGCGGCTGAAAATCCACAACCCCTCTCCTACCCTGTTATGGGACCCCCTCAATATGAAAAAGTAATCGGCTATTTGGGTTCCGTTGATGAGCGTTTGGACTATGATTTGATGGAAACTGTTATCAAAACGACCCCTCAGTATCAATACCTTTTTGTGGGGCGCATCACGACAAAAGCGTATGAAAATCGGCTAAAACCCTACCCCAATGTGGTTTTAGTGGGATCACAACCACCCGCTACATTGCCAGCATGGGTTCAAAAATTTGACGTGTGTTGGATTCCTTTCACTAAAAATGAGCTGACGGCGGGTATTTATCCCTTGAAAATCAACGAATATTTAGCGGCTGGCAAACCTGTTGTTTCAACGCCTTTTTCAGATTTATCTGATTTTGAAAACATCATTTCAATTGCCCATACTGCCAAAGAAATGCTTGACAGTTTCAACTCAAATAAACAAAATACAGCCTTAAGAAGAGATTTTGCTGCCCAAAATGCTTGGCGTGAAAGGGCTAATGCATTACAAATGCTAATGAAATAATAAAAAAAATTAATATTGGTATAGGTTTTGAAACGAATAATTTTCAAATCGCATTTGCTTACCTACCCACTTTTTTTCTGCAATCCAAATTTTAAACACAAAGCTAATTCTACTTTGGCATTTTAGCCCCCTGCCCCTTTAGGCAAGAGCTGTTAAGTTCAGATTTTAGCCCTCGAAAAAGCCCGAGCGTCCCCCTACCCCAAAGGGGAGTACATCCGAAGCAGTCTAGATTTTTGCAAGCTTTTATCAAAATAACTTTGAAAAAGTACCAAATTCTGACTTTCTTCGGATGTACTCCCCTTTGGGGTAGGGGGACGCTCGGGCTTTTTCGAGGGTTAAAAATAGAACCAATCAAATGCCAGAGTGGAATCATAACAATGTATTACAATGAATTGCAATAAAAAAATAGGTAACATACATGATGATTTCAACCAATAGTTTAAAAATTAGTAAAATACTGTCCATAGGACTCCCTTCGGAGAAGGGGGGTAAATTTAAAACCTCTTTATTCCCTATTCTTATTGTCCTTTCACTTTTCCCGCTTTTTGCCAATAATCCTATTGAAAAGGACAACAAGCCTTTACATATTGAGGGCAATAAAAAAAGGCTAACAGGTTTTACATTTGACTGTGTTTCACCGACAATAACAGGGGCTTTTTATGCAAGCGGCATAGCGCAATCAGGATTTGTTACTTTGCGTATCAGCTCTGTAACAGGCGGCGCAACGGCTATTGTGGTTACCAATGCCAATGGCTTTTCAGGCGGTATTGCCAGCACGACTTTAACAGCGACTCAAACGTCTATTCAAATCCCCATCTCTTTTAGCGGCACAAGTTCGACGGGTACTTATACATTAAACATTTCGTCGCCCAATGCCACTAATAACTGTAATGTAACGGTCACGGTTAGTCCCTGTTCTGCTTATAAACCTGCTATCACAACCAATGTTCCAACGACTTTGTGCATAGGAGATAGCATAAAAATGACGGCATCAAGTGGTACGCGCTACGCTTGGAATACGGGTGAAACAACGGCTTCCATTTTGAAAAAAACAGCAGGCACTTACACGGTTACAGTAACTTCTAATGGCTGTACAGGCGTAAATAGCCAAACGGTTAGTTACAATAGTAACTGTGAAATAGGGTTTTGTTCAGGTGTTTTAGCGTCAAATTCTTATAATATAACCTTTGGCACTGGGGGAAGAACGAATTTAGCGAGTGCCGTTAGTGGTGCAACGACTACCCATGTGTATTCACCTACGGGTATCATTATTGATGGTCAATATGCTGTAACGAATAATGCAACAGAAGCGGGTATTTGGGCAGCCAATACAAGCGACCACAGTGGCGATGGTACAACGGGTCGCCTCATGGTCATCAATGCAGATAATACCCCTAAAGAGTGTTTTAGATTGCCCGTTAGTGGCTTATGCCCCAATTTGAGATACCAGTTTTCAGCATGGATTAAAAGCATTTCCAATAGACCTGAACAGCCTAATGTGACCTTAGAAATACGGGATGCTGTTACAGATTCGCTACTCGCTGTTAGGGGCACATCCGATATTCCTTTCACGGGTTGGATTCAATATGGACTTACTTTTAATACGCCTGCTAATCCCAACCTAATAGTTGTGCTTAGAAACAACACAAAAGGAGGGGTAAATGGAAACGATTTAGCGATTGATGATATTCAATTTGCTTACTGTGGTCCCCCTGTGGTTTTAACGATGCAAGGCGGTGCTTTTGATGTTTCTACGGGCGAAGGCAGTGCCTGCGCTGGAAAATTAATGACTTTAAAATCAGATATTACGCCCGGTTATGTCAGAGTGCCTGTTTATCAATGGCAGGAAAGCATAGACAATGGTGCGACTTGGCGTGATATTTTAGGTGCGACCTCACTTAACCATACTTTCACTTCGGATATAAGTTTTTCAGATAGAAAATTCAAATTATTGGTTGCAGAAGCGGGTAAAATTACGACCCCTCGGTGTCGGGTTGAATCCAATGTGCTTAGTTTTAAGTTTTTAAATGGCACTGGCAATATCACTGTAACGGGTTCAACAACTTTTTGCTCAGGGGATAGCGTGGTTTTAACTGCCACAAATGGTTTAGTTTATACTTGGAATACTGGTGAAAACACAGCATCTATTACTAAAAAGGCAGCGGGAACTTATTCGGTCACAATCACGGATGGTGGGTCTTGTGTTTCTACTGCCAATAAAACAGTCGTTGTTAATCCCAACCCGACGGTGAGTATTGCGACTGTTGTCAATACTAATGGTACTTCAACGCTTACGGCTTCTGCGGGGGTAACTTACTTATGGAGTACAGGAGAGCGGACAGCGGCTATATCTGTCAATAGAGCAGGTAATTATACCGTGACCGTGACAAATAGCAATGGATGCAGTGCGACCAGCAGCAAAACAATTGGCAACAATAAGCCTCCTATTTTAACAAATGGCACCCCCTCAGTACAAGAGGATATTCCATTGGCAGGGAATGTTGCACCCAATGCCTCGGATTTAGATGGCAATTTAAATCCCAATAGTTTTAGTGTTACGGATGTTCCTAAAAATGGGACGATTGTCATGAATCCGAATGGTAGTTTTGTTTACACCCCAAAGCCTAATTTTAATGGCATTGACAGTGTTCATTACAGCGTTTGTGATTCGACAAATACTTGCACCACAGCTACCTTAATTTTCAACATATCTGCTGTCAATGATGCGCCTACCTTAACCAATGCAAGGACTACGCTGTTGGAAGATGCGTCTTTGACGAGCAGCGTCGTATTGAATGCCAATGATATAGACGGCAATTTAGATGTTAATAGCTTTGCAGTAACAGATAACCCCTTGCATGGTACAATAACTATGAACCCGAATGGCAGTTTTGTTTATACGCCCAAACCCAATTTCAACGGCGTGGATAGTGTTCATTATAAAGTTTGTGATGTGAGTGGTGTCTGTTCATCGGCTACGCTTATTTTGACCGTCACGCCTGTTAATGATGCACCCACGCTTTTGAACGCCACGCCAGCATTTGATGAAGATTTGCCTTATACATCGAGCGTTTTACCCAATGCAGGTGATATAGACGGCAATTTAAATCCAAACAGTTTTGCCGTTTTAAACAGCCCGCTTCATGGCACAATAACCATGAATCCAAACGGTACTTATACTTATACGCCTGACCTTAATTTTGTCGGTAAAGACAGTGTGCGGTATCAAGTATGCGATATGAACAGTGTTTGTACAATAGCTTATATTATTTTTAGTATTAGTTCTGTCAATGACGCCCCGACTTTGTCAAATGCGACCCCCTCAGTACAAGAGGATGTTATACTGACTGGAAGCGTTTCACCCAACGCTAAAGATGTTGATAATAATTTAAATCCGAATAGTTTTACCCTCTTAGACAGTCCCCAAAATGGCACGATTAAAATGCTGCCAAACGGCACTTATACCTATACCCCTCGGGCTGATTTTTATGGCGTAGACAGTGTGCATTATCAAGTCTGTGACCTTAGCGGTGCTTGCGTGACGGCTACGATAATTATTACCGTGACACCCGCCAATGATGCACCCAAAGCAGCCATTACAGCCCCTTTAGTTTTGGAAGACCTGCCTGTCATTTTCTGTGGCATTGTCAATGATAAAGATTTGGGTGATATTTTCAACACACGTTTATGCAATATGCCGAAAGGCTCACTCAATATTTCAATAAACAGCAATCAATTGTGTATTGACTACAAACCGCTCAAAGATTTTAATGGCAAAGACACGATTTGCATATTGGTATGTGATAAAGGTGGGCTTTGTGATACCGTAAAAATTCCTATAAATATCATTCCTATAAATGACCCGCCGAGTTTGGTCGTAAACACCCTTTCTGTACCCGCAGATAGCACCATCGCGCAATGCTTTTTGATTGCTGACCCTGACGCACAAGATGGACATTCTGCCTTTTTTTGCGAAGCGCCCAAAGGCACGGCTCAAATAAAAGTTGAAAACGGCAATGTCTGTATCACGTATAGTACGAAATTCCCCAATTTTGAAAACGATACCCTTTGTGTCATTTTATGCGATAAAGCAGGCGCATGTACGCAAGCCTATATCCCCGTTACAATTTTGCCTTGTGCTGATAAAACACCGCCTATTATTAATTGCCCTGCCCCTATTGAAGTATCCACACTTGGAACCATTTTAAGCGATTCCAATGGTTTCATAAGACAAATCACGCTTGCGGATAATTGCAATGGTGTCAATCTTGATTTTAAAATACCAACAGCCATTGATGATTGTAGTTCGCCTATTGTTCAACAAACAAGCGGGTTGAGCAGTGGTGGCACATTTTCAAAAGGGCTGAATGTTCTATCTTTTGAAACACTTGATAAAAGTGGTAAAAAAGCGGCTTGTCGTGTTGACATCACGGTTTCAACCCTACAATTAATCGCTGTGGACAATGTCTCGGCTTGTATCAATGAAATGCTTAATCTTCAAGGCAAAGTCTTGAATCTGGCGTCCTATTCTTGGAAAGGACCTCAAAATATAAATTCCACTAACCCTTCATTAGATTTTTCACCCAGCAATATCAATCAGAGTGGACAATATATTTTATCTGTTACTTTGGGTAAAAATTGTGTTTTTAAAGACACTGTCAACGTAAATATCCACAATGCGCCAAAAGTGTTTAACGATTCTTTTGCCATTGAAATGAATGGAACTTTGACGGATAATGTGTTGAAAAATGATATTGTCTCTAATGGACTCATTTACACCTTAAAAACAAGAGATAATACGGTAAATGGTACTTTAAATCTTAAAAATGATGGTTCCGTAACCTATCAACCGACCACAGGCTATACGGGGATTGATAAATTCACTTACGAAGTGTGCACAGACCTTTGCCCCAATACCTGCCAAAAAGGGACAGTTGTCTTGACTGTTGGAGAGACAGACAAAAAGATTTACAAAGGCAATGAAGTCATTACGCCCAACGGCGATAATTTTAATGAAACTTTAATCATAGAAGGTCTTGATGCCAATGACGCTAAAAATAAAAGCAGTATCGTCATATACAGCCAATGGGGTGAATTGGTTTTCACCGCTGCCCCTTATAAAAACAATTGGAAAGGCACTTTTAAAGATTTGCCGCTACCCGATGGCACTTACTACTATATTTTTAAGGGCGAACCTAAGGGCGAACCGCTAAAATCTTTTATCACTATTTTTAGATAAGGAAATTTACGCATGAGAAACTACGTCATTTTTATCCTCTTAATCATGGGTTTTAATAAAATTCATGCACAACAGGAAGCCCATTACTCGCTGTATATGCTCAACAATTTGCAAGTCAATCCGGGGTTTGCGGGTGCTCGGCGGGTCGCTTCTTTCAATAC
>JAYUQN010000323.1:0-14210 GCA_043756725.1 Saprospiraceae bacterium | reverse complement strand
TATAAGTAGAAGATTTACTTTTAAAAAAAGCCTCACATTCTGCTAAAGTGAAAGGGTCGAGAATGAGATAATGGGTAACTCTATTATGTAAACCACCTCTGTTATTAATGAGGTTATTAATTATCCAAGAAGCAGCAGAGCCACAAACAATAAGCAAAATATCTCTTCTTGCACTTGCCCAAGAGTTCCAAAAATGCTCTAAAGCGGCAATAAAATAGGATTTTGAATGATCAAGCCACGGCATTTCATCAATGAAAATTACTTTTTTGGCACTATCATCCTGTTCCAATCCAGTAATAAGATATTGAAAGGCTTGAAACCAATCTTTTGCAACAGGCTTATCCTCTAAATCGGGAAAATCTCGTATGAGCGCACCATGAAAATTACTTAACTGTTGAGGAAGCTCGACATTGGCAAGTCCTGTTACTTGAAAACTGAATTTGTCATTAAAAACTTGACGTATCAAATAGGTTTTTCCGACACGTCTGCGCCCATAAACAGCCACAAAAGAGGATTGTTGTGTTGTTTTTAATGCCTCTAAAGTGTCTTTTTCTTCTTGTCTGCCTATCATATTAGGTATTTTTTATTGTGAAAACAGGCTACAAGTTATATTTATTTTCAGTTCAAGACAAAATTTTTTTATTTTTTTGTCTTGAAATTTAATTTAAATGTATTTCAAGACAAAAATTTGTCAAAAATTTGTCTTGAAATTTAAAACTACTTATAATGCGACACCCCGTTTCCAAAAGATAAAATCATCTTGCCCTAAAATCATGGCTTTTGTATCGTATTTGCCACTGGCGAGGTCTATGACATAATCCAAAATCTCTTCACCTGATTGTTCTACTGTTTTTTCACCTGTAATGATATCTCCACAATTGATGTCAATAATATCATGGATGCGTTCGGTGAGGGTGTTATTGGTTGACAATTTCACCATAGGGGTTATGGGATTGCCTGTGGCTGTGCCTAAGCCTGTGGTGAAAAGTTGGATGGTTGCGCCTGCGCCACCCATGCCTGTTGTGGCTTGCACATCGCTGCCGGGGGTACAAACAAGCGTCAAACCGCCCGATTTATGGGCATAACCGCCATACCCTACGGCTTCTACAACGGGCGACGTGCCGCCTTTTTTAGCGGCTCCTGCTGATTTCATAGCATCGGTAATTAAGCCATCTTTGATATTGCCGGGGCTTGGGTTCATGTCGAAAGTTGCACCGACAGCTTCTGCTTTGCGCTCGTATTCTGTCATAAGGTAGGAGAAATCAGTAGCAGCTTTGTCATCTACACAGCGGTTAATGAGTTCTTGCTCGACACCGCAGAGTTCTGGAAATTCTGCCATTAAAACTTTGCCACCTAAAGCGGCTACCAAATCGGCAGCATGACCGACGGCAGGGTTGGCTGAAATGCCTGAAAAGCCATCGGAGCCGCCACATTTCACGCCAATACTCAATTTACTGAGGGGGGTCTTTTTGCGTTTCAGTTTATTGATTTCAACCAAACCATTAAAAGTTTGGCGGGTTGCTTCGCTCAACATTGCCCATTCCGATGCCCATTTTTGACGTTCAAAGCAGAGCAAGGGTTTGGTGAAATGAGGGTCTTTTTCAGCAATTTTAGCTTTTAAAAGGTCAATTTGTGCATGCTGACAACCCAAACTCAAAACGGTAATGCCCGACACATTGGGATTGACGCAGTAACCTGCCAACAAGGCGCAGAGATTATTAGAGTCTTCACGTGTTTCACCACAGCCGCTTTCATGGGTCAAAAATTTAATACCATCAACGTTTTTAAACAGCTTTTTCCCAGCCGTATCAATCTTGGTTTTATCTGAAACATACCCCTCAGTATTGCCATTCTTTTTATAAAAGCGAACCAAATCACCTAAGCTTTGGCGATAAATATCGGGTTGCGCATAGCCCAATTCTTTCAAAAAAGCATCTTTTAAGATTAGAATATCTCTATTTTCACAAAAAACTAAGGGAATGACGAGCCAATAGTTGCGGACACCCACTTGACCATCTGAGCGATGATAGCCCATGAAATAACGGCTTTTCCATTGGCTTATATCAGGTGCTTGCCAATGGTAATCGGATTGCCGTGCGCCAAATTTTTCAGAAGCGTGTTTGAGGTTTTTGGTTGAAATTAAACCGCCTTGCTCAATGGGTTCTACGGCTTTGCCCACTAAAACGCCATACATCGTTACAGGGTCGCCTATACTGAGGGGGTTGATAGCGAACTTGTGTTTGGCTGAAATATCGCATTTTAGGTCAAATTGATGACCTTTTCCGTAGGAATCCCTTTGGAGAAATTGTATGTGTGTTCCCGCTTTTAAATCTTGTAAAGCCACTAAGACATTGTCGGCAGGGTGTACTTGGAGGAAAATTTGTTTAAGGACGGGTGCGTTTTTAATTTGATTTAACATAACGGCAATTAAATTTTAAAAAATACATTGTGTATCGTAGAGACGTTGCACTGCAACGTCTCTACATTATAATTGAAATATTTTACGCATCAAAAGCCATTTTTCACCTTCTTTCGCTTCTTTTAAAGGTTTTTGAAACCGCCACATGAGTTTTTCCCACGCTTGCACAGCGGGGTTTGAAGCATCCATAGCGGCTTTTTTTTCAAAATTGAAATCATCGGTGGCTTCCAAAATCATGAATAAACGGTTTCCGATGCGGTAAATTTCAAGGTTTGTAATACCTGCTTCTCGGATACTTTTATCTATGGCTTCGGGTATTTTTTCATGGTATCGCTCGTATTCAGCGATGAGTTTTGGCGACCTTTTTAAATCAAGCACTAAGCAAAAACGTTGCATTTTAATTACGAATTAGGAATTACGAATTAGGAATTACGAATTTACCCCCCTCAGTATTTTTTGATTAAAAATGTCCATAATTCCTAATTCCTAATTCCTAATTCATTATTTTATATCCTTTCCACCCAAAATACCAGACCACAAAAAAGCAAACGAAAGGCACAATGTAGCCTATTTGAATATTATCGCCCGTACTGTCAATGAGGCGACCCATGATAACAGGGAAAATAGCCCCGCCTACAATCGCCATCACGATTAAAGAGGATGCAGATTTGGTGTCTTCTTTCTCCGTAGGAGTCCCTTCGGACAAGCCCATAATGCCCAATGAAAAAATGGTTGGGAACATGATGGACATAAAAAAACCTAATCCCCCCAATGCAAACACCACAAACTGACCCGCCGTAAAAATGGCAATAGCACTCAACACAATGCAAATCAACGAATAAATACTCAATAATTTAGCAGGAGCAATATAGCTAACAAGAGCCGAACCCACAAAACGACCAATCATAAACAATAAACCATAGGCACTTAAATAGAAACCTGCTGTTTTTTCATCAACACCACCACCAGCCATTGCCATTCGGATAAAAAAACTCGTCACGCAGACTTGTGCCCCCACGTAAAAAAGCTGGGCTATGACCGCCCATTTCACATGGCTGTATTTTAAAGTGTCAAAAATACCCCCCTCCCTATGGAACATCCCGATTATTTCGGGATTGTTTCGGGATGTACCATAAGTATTTTGCTCATTTTTCTCTTCCTCCGTAGGAGTCCCTTCGGATAATTCGGGTAATTGCATAAAATAAAATACCACAGCCAATAGAATCAAGAAACCGCCGAGTATCAAATAAGGCATTTTAACGGAATCCGCTTCGCCTGCCAAGTAGGCTATTTTATCCACTTCGGGCATTGCCTGCAATTGCTCTTTGCTGTATTCTTTGCCAGAAAGAATGAATAATGTACCGATAATAGGTGCTACAAAAACGGCTAAACCATTGAAAGATTGCGCCAAATTGAGGCGTGCTGTTGCGCTGTGTGGCTCACCTAAACGTGTGGCGTAAGGATTTGCCGCTGTTTCTAATAAGGTTAAACCGCAACCCAAAATGAATAAGCCTAATAAAAAAACTTCATAAGCCCGCATATTAGCAGCGGGTAAAAACAGTAATGCGCCTGCTGCAAATATCAACAAACCTAAAATTATCCCTTTTTTATAGCCAAATTTCTTCAAAATTATCCCCGCAGGAATTGCCATTAAAAAATAAGCCATATAAACGGCTGTGTCCACAAAGGTGGATTGCATATTGCTCAATTGCAAGGCTTTTCTTAAGTGCGGTATCAAAATGCCATTCAAATTATTGGCGATACCCCACATAAAAAACAAACTCGTGATGAGAATGAACGGAATAAGGTAATTATTGGAACTCGAATTAGGCTTTGCCATTGGTATTTTTGGTTTAGTTAAAATAAACTTACATGTAATTATTAAGTGTAAGGTAAAGATTAAAACAAAGGATTCTTTCTAAAATTTCCTCCGTGCTACTTGTTAAATCTATCATCTTACTTCCCTTTCAATTTTTCAACCAACCAATTAGTCATCTTCTCATTTTGTTCTGGATACGTCCAATGCCCCGTATCGAGTGCTAAAAACAGTTCTTTGGGAGCCGTAATGACATTGTAAGAAGCATACATGGATGTAGGAGGACAGGTTTCATCGTTGAAACCCCATGAATACATGCCCGCAACTTTTACCCGTCTTGCAAAATTGACGACATCATAATAGCCGACTGTTGTCAATTTTTCTTTAGTTTCATTAAAAGCCCGATTGTTTTTATCGAAATAATGGGGCCAGCCACCTGCCCTGCCCTTTAGATAACCCGTTACATCGGATAAGGCAGGATAAAAAGCACCCAACCATTTCACTCGACTGTCCAAAGCCGTTGTGATAATAGACAAAGCCCCGCCTTGACTGCCACCTGTTACCGCCAAATTAGTACCATCATATTGTGGCAGACTGGTTAAAAAATCATTTGCACGAACGCAACCCATATAAACACGCTTGTAAAAAAAGCGGTTTTTATCATCTAAATTGTAATTGGGATAACCGTTTAAAATACTGGCACCTAAATCAGCATAAACAGACAAATCCATATTGACAGGTATGCCATGTATGCCTATTTGTAGCGTGATAATGCCTTTTCCAGCATTGACAATATCGCCACCATAAGGACGCACACCCGCACCGGGCACGTGCAATAAAGCGGGGTATTTGCCTTCTTTTTTAGGCATACACAAAATGCCATACAACCTTGCGCCGACTCTAAAATTCTGAATATTGACGTGATATACATTTACCTTTTCTGTGCAACGTTCTGGCAATAAAGTCATTTTCGCATCCAATGGAATTTTAGCCAAATCCGCTTTAGCATCACCCCAAAAAGTATCGAAGTCCGTAGGGTTGTCTACAGTTGGGCTGATACTGAGGGGGTCGAAAGCGGCAGTGCTGAGACTGCGGTACTCTTTGCCATCCACTTCTGCTATGGCAACGCAGCGTAAAAAGCCAGCCGTTGGCATTGTTCCTGCATCCACAATTTGAAAACCGTTGGGGAGGGTGACCGTGTCTTTTAGCGTTGGATCTTGTTTTTCAGGACCAATTTCATAACGGACACGGGCGTTGGTGACTAAATTTCCATGCTTGAAAACGGAGATGGTGAAACGAACGGTTTCTCCTGTTTTATAAGTCCAATCGTCATGGTCAGCAGAGACAATCACTTTAACAAATCTTTCGACAGGTTGTGCTAAGAGTGTGGGCAGAGTGTTTATACATACGAGAGAGAGAAAGAGTAGGCGTTTAAACATGATTTTTTGATTTAAATGTAACAGGCAAATTGCCTCTAATAAAAGTGGATTATGTTTTTCATTGAAAGCTGGCTTATTTAAAGTTTAAAGATTGGCTTTTTTATCAAAATAGCACAATTTTAAGCTATTTTTATTTTTGTCAATAGACAAAGATTGGAAAGAAACACCCCCTTCTCGTAGGGACTCCGATGGAGCAGTATTTTGCACGAGTCAAGAATTTCACACAAATATTATTTTTAATTATAAATGATATGTTAATACATATAAATTACATTGAACTTTTTTTAATTTTACTCTGATAATCTCTCACATTCAATAAAACAAACACGAGATGAAAAAAATACACCTAACAATAATCCCATTCCTGCTCTTTCTCCCTCTACTGGTAAAAGGACAAAATTCGGCAATTACTGAAGTAAAATGCCTTGATTACGCTTGTAACATGGACAAAGTTAAAGTCGCTTTAGGCAATAAAATGTTTAAAGAAGCGATTGACTATTGCCGCGCGGCTAAGGCTTCTCCCGATGCCAATACCGCAGAAGTAGATGCGGTTATCTATAAAATTCTTGAAACAATTGTCACGCAAAAGAAAATTGTTGAAAGTGACAAACAAGTTGCCATTAGTGCCCAAAAAAAGGCGGTAGAAGACGAGAAGAAAGCAAAAGAAGACAGCAAAAAAGCTGAAAATGAAACCCTATCTGCCAGACGGGACAAAGAAAGTGCAGAAATAATCGTAAAACGCGCTGACAATGATGAAAAAAAAGCCTTAGAGGTCATCAAAAAAGCGGAGAATGATATCGAAATCGCTAAACGTGCCATAGAAAAAGCAAAATTAGACATCAGTAACGGCATAATTGATAGAGAGAAAGCAAAAGCCGCCATCGGGTATGCTATTAGTCTTGAAAAAAAAGCCATTGATGCTCAAAAAAAAGCAGATTTAGAAGCTGAGACAGCCAAACGGGAAAAGGCAAAAGCAGCAGAAATAATTGCAAATGCTGAAAAAGCAACGCTTACTTCTGCCAATCTGGTGAAAGAGGTTTCCGATGTCTTAACAGGCGTGGAGAAGAAAGAAGAACCTGTCTATGTCGGTAGCAAATCCGTTGAAATGCCGACAAAAAAAGACAATACGCAAGGCGGTATTTACATAAACCCCACCAAGCCTATTTCTTATGAAAAACTGCCAAATAAAAGAATTGAACTCCTTAAACTTCAAAAGGCTGTTGATGCAGAAAAAGATAAACTTAAAGCCTACACCTTACAAGGCAAATTGATAGACAGTTTGGAAATGTGGTTTCAAAGGGATACCAGTTATCGTTCAGACTTAGCTGAAAGTTATGCGAATAAAGCTTGGAGCGCACTTTTTTTGAAAAAATTTGCTGACTCTGAACAAGCCTGTTATAAAGGTTTAACCATTGACCCAAACAAACGATTTATCAATGCCATCATGGGTCATTCTTTACTTTTTCAAGGCAATTTAGAGGCGGCTATGCGCGTCTATCTTGAATATGCTCGTGATGCAAGGCAATATAAAAATAAGTCGAATCGATCCTCTATTATTGAAGATTTAGATGTTTTAAAACAAGACGGTATCTCGCACAAAGATGTGCCGAAGGTGAAAGCGGCTTTATTGGAGAATAAAAAGTAAGTTGTCTTTACTCTTGAGCCTTTTGACTCAGACCACAGATTTAACAGATGAGGCTGATTTTTCACTGATTGAGTTGTTGACTGTCAAAACGTAAATCAGTGAAAAATCAGCCTCATCTGTTAAATCTGTGGTCAAGTAAAATCTTATTTCCCAATAGGACGAATCACAAATCCATACGTATATTTTTTAGCTTTCAAGCGATATTCCTCATGCGTTTCAGCACCCCAAGACGTATCGCCACCGACACCTCTTTGCGCCAAATCCACGTGGAGGGTGATGAAAGGGCGTTTATAAATATCGGTTACGTGGCGGTTTTTCTTAGTGGCGCCTTCGTCAAAATCTTCTGTTTGTTGCGACATGGCACTGAAACACAAGGGTTGTAAGCCTTCAATTGAAACGCCGACCCCCTCAGTATTTGTAAGATTTATCCAACGGGTATCGGTTTTATAACCACTTTCTTGGGGGCGAACGTAGTTGCGTGTCCAACCATTATCAGTATGGTCGCTGTGGAGTCCAATCAACGAAGCGGTGTTTCTATCGGCGTAATTTTCAAAGGGTCCTCGTCCATACCATTGCACTTGACTGAACGCATTGGGCAAGCCAAAGCGCATACCCATGCGCGGCATTTCAGGGGCTTCACTGTCAGCTGGCAACTCAATAGTTGCATTGATTTGGATAGCACCGTCGTTTTTAATCAAATAAGCCAACGTGTAATCGGCTCTCACATCGGGAAGGCGGTAAATGACGGTAACAGGAACCCCCTCAGTATTTTTATCACCCACAGTTACTTTTTTCACCGTACGCCTTGCATGAGCGGCTGTCCAAACTCGGGCATAGTTGATGAAATCGTTGCCATAATCATTGTCGGTTGGTGCGCGCCAGAAATAAGGTTCTGGAAAATAACCGTCCACAATATTGTTGCCTTTGTAGGCTAATTGGCTGATAGTTCCTGTCGTTAAATTGATTTCACCACTGATATTACCAGAAGTAAATTTGACGCTATTAGAAGTTTTTTCTACTTTTAAATCCCCTTTATCCTCTTTTTTCCCATCAAAATAGCTACCATTTCCTAAAAATTGCTCTTTTGCCAATTCATGACCTGCGGGTACTGAGGGGGTCGCCATGCGTTGATGCGCATAAACATTGAACAATATTTCAGTCCCTGCCGCCAGTTTCATCATCGGAATATTAAGTGAAATACTCTTTGTTTCACCCGGATTTGCTTCTACGGTGAAACTGCCCTCTTCCATTTTTTCACCATTGTTGAGCAACTCCCAACGGTAATCAAAATCCCTTAAATTGGTGAAAGAAAACTCATTTTTCACCTTTATTTTACCCGCTTGCCAGTTCTCGTTTTCAAATAAAATATTCTGATATATTTTTTTAACCTCATACGCGCCCGGGTGCGGATTGCGGTCAGCATCCACCAAACCATTGCAGACAAAATTGTAATCGGTATAGCGGTCGTGACTGCCAAAATCGCCGCCATAGCCGAAATAACTCCGTCCATCGGGGGTTTTTGTACGGATGCCTTGATCCACCCAATCCCAAATACAGCCGCCTTGCATATTGTCGGAAGCCCGCATAATATCCCAATATTCTTTAAAATTACCACTGGAATTGCCCATAGCGTGGGCGTATTCGCACATAATATAAGGACGGGTTTTCGACTTATCTGCCGCATATTTTTTCATATCGGCTACGAGTGGATACATCGGGGTAACGATGTCCGTATTCCAATCTTCGCCCGATTGTTCACTCATAACGGGGCGTGAATTGTCCCGTTTTTTAATCCAATTATAGGTTTCGTGATAGACTTCCCCATTGCCACATTCATTGCCAAGTGACCATGCGACCACGCAAGTCACGTTTTTGTCCCGCTCAACAAGGCGTTGTGTGCGGTCGTGAGTAGCGGCTTTCCATTGCGGGTCGTAGGCGGGGTGACGTGATTTATCGGCGGGCATAGATTGAAATTCAGCCCCCATGCCATGCGCTTCAAGATTAGCTTCGTCCACCACATACAGTCCATATTCATCACAAAGAGCTAACCAAAGCGGGTCGTTGGGATAGTGGGAAGAGCGACAGGTATTGATATTAAATTGTTTCATCGTAATGATGTCTTTGACCATCAAATCATGGGTCATGACTTTGCCTCTATCGGGGTCGTGTTCATGGCGATTTACCCCTTTTACCAAGACCCTTTTACCGTTGATTAAAAAGTTTTTGCCTTTTATTTCACTGCGTCTGAAACCGATTTTCGTGCCTGTGGCTTCTACAACTTGCCCTTTTTCATTTTTCAAACTGATAATGGCGGTGTATAAATGAGGCATTTCAGCACTCCATTGGCTTGGTACAGAGACTTTTCCGTCTATTTGCACTTTGGTACTTATAGGTTTGGTTTGGGTGAAAACCTTATTTTTATTTTTATCAAATATGGAGATTTCGACATTATACTGTCCAAAGGACTCCTTTTGTCCAAAGGACTCCTTTCGGAGGAGAGGAGGGGTCGGATTCTTAATATCTATGCTGATGGCGAGCGTTCCGTCTTTATAATTATCATCTAAACCCGCTTTTACCCAAAAATCTGAAATATGCGTCGGTGATTTAGCGATTAAAAACACGTCTCGCTCTAAGCCTGAAATGCGCCACATATCTTGGTCTTCGAGGTAAGACCCATCGTGCCAGCGAAAAACTTGAACCGCTAAGGTGTTATTTCCTTTTTTCAAAAAGGGCGTAATATTAAACTCGGCAGGTGACTTGGCGACTTTTGAAAGTCCTACGGCTTGTCCATTGACCCAGATGTATGCACAGCCAGAAATAGAGCCGAAGTGTAAAATCACTTCTTTACCCGCCCAATTATCGGGAACGGTGAAATTGCGGCGATAAGAACCTACGGGGTTGTAAGCATGGTCAATAAAAGGCGGGTTTTTAGGAAAAGGATAAACATGATTGGTATAAATAGGAATACCGAAACCCTTTAATTCCCAGTTGCTCGGCACATCCAATTCTTTCCAATGCCAATCATAGAAATTGTCTTTGTAAAAATCTTGCGGACGCTCTTGGGGCTGATTGACGTAATAAAATTTCCACGTGCCATTCAACGATTTGTAATAAGGCGATTTTGTGAAATCGTTATCAAAAACATCCTCCACATTGGGATATGACATGGCAAACGAATGCGGCGACAATTGCCCAAGCTGCGTTATGGAGGGGTCTTCCCATTCTTTGAAAGTAAATTTTACTTGTGACAATACAGTTTGAAAGCTACTTATTAAGAGAATGAAAGCAATGACTACTTTTTTCATAAGATATTGGTTTAAAAATATTATAAAACTGCTGCCAATTTCGACCCCTGCTCAATCGCCATTTTAGCATCCAATTCAAGGGCTTCAAAAGCACCACCAATGAGATAGGTAGAAATACCCGCTTGTTTCAGCGGCTCATATAGCGCATTTAACGATTCTTGACCTGCACAAATGACCACATTATCCACTTCAAGCAATTGATAATTGCCATCAATATTGATATGCAAACCTTTGTCGTCAATTTTTTCATACTGAACCCCTTCTAAGGTTTGCACTTTTTTCATTTTCAAACTGCTGCGGTGTATCCAACCTGTGGTTTTACCCAATTTTGCACCGACTTTCCCCCTGCTGCGTTGCAACAAATAAATGGTGCGAGGCGAAGGATGAGGCTGTGGTTTGGTTAACGCACCTCCCGTTTGATAAGCCATATCTACGCCCCATTCTTTCATAAAAGCAGTGGGATTGAGGCTTGTCCGTAAGGACTCCTTTGGAGTAGATTCGCCTTCATGCGCCAAATATTCCGCTACGTCAAAACCAATACCACCCGCTCCAATCAAAGCAACCCGTTTACCAACCGCTTTTTTACCCCGCAAGACGTCAATATAGGACAATACTGAGGGGTGTTCCAAACCTTCAATAGAAGGGATTCGGGGCGTTACACCTGTTGCCAATATGACTTCATCAAAGTTTTGAGCCTCCAAAAAAGCGGCGTTTACGAACGCATTAAGGTGCAAATGTACACCTGTGAGTTGTATTTGCTTATTGAAATACCGAATGGTTTCATAAAATTCTTCTTTTCCCGGAATTCGTTTTGCCATGTTAAATTGTCCACCAATTTCAGAAGCGGCATCGTATAAATGGACTTCATGCCCCCGCTCGGCTGCCACTGTTGCGGCTGCCAATCCTGCGGGACCTGCACCCACAACGGCAATTTTTTTCTTTGTTTGAGTCGGCAGATATTGTAAAAGCGTTTCATGGCAAGCGCGAGGATTGACCAAACAACTGGCTATTTTTCTTTGAAACGTATGGTCAAGACAGGCTTGATTGCAGCCGATACAGGTATTGATTTCATCGGTGCGATTGGTCGCTGCTTTCACCACAAAATCGGCATCTGCTAAAAAAGGGCGCGCCATAGACACCATATCGGCACAGCCTTCCGCGATGATTTTATCGGCAATATCGGGCATATTGATGCGGTTTGTGGTAATCAAAGGAATATTGACTTTGCCCATCAACCGCTTTGTGACCCAAGCAAAACCACCTCGTGGAACCATTGTGGCAATAGTGGGCACACGGGCTTCGTGCCAGCCAATGCCCGTATTAATGAGGGTTGCACCCGCTTTTTCAATTTCTTTTGCCAGATATTCTACTTCTTCCCACGTGCTGCCTTCATCCACCAAATCGAGCATGGACAACCGATAAATAATGATGAAATCTGTCCCCACTTTTTCACGAATACCTCGCACAATCTGTATCGGAAATTGAATGCGGTTTTCAAAACTACCGCCCCATTTATCAGTCCTTTTATTGGTTTTAGCGGCTATAAATTGATTGATTAAATAGCCTTCTGAACCCATCACCTCTACCCCATCGTAGCCCGCTTCTTTGGCTAAGGCTGCGGCTGAAATGTAGTTATTTATGGTTTTTTGCACCCCCCAAGCGGGTAAAGTAAAAGGTTTGAAAGGCGTGATAGGCGATTTGATACCACTGGGCGACACGCTCCACGGTTGATACGCATAACGCCCTGCGTGAAGAATTTGCATGCAAATTTTACCCCCCTCAGTATGAACGGCTTCCGTAATGATTTTGTGCTTTTTTACATGACGGCTATTCGTCATACGGGCTGCTTTGGGCATCACTGTTCCGAAATAATCGGGTGAAATGCCGCCCGTGACGATAAGCCCTACTCCTCCCCTCGCCCGTTCTGCATAAAAGGTTGCCAAACGCTCGAAACCTTTTTCATGTTCTTCTAAGCCTGTATGCATAGAACCCATCAAGACACGATTTTTTAATATTGTAAAACCTAAATCAAGGGGTTTTAATAAGTGCGGATATTGAGACATTTGAATCGTTTTTTTCAATTTTAAATAAAGGCAGTAAAAATAGGAAAGCCTTTTGAGAGGCTTGGCAAAAGTATAAATAATAGAGCGAATATTCGCTATACTATTTTTATACCTCAAACTTTTCTTATTTTTGGGCTATGAATAGCAACAACCACCCTATCACGATAAAAGACATTGCGCGAAAGTTCAAATGCTCGCCTTCTACTGTATCCCGCGCATTGAACAATCACCCGCTTATCAGTGACGATACACGGCGGAATATTCAAGAATATGCTCAAAAAGTAGGGTATCAGCGCAATTCTGTTGCTTTAAGCCTTGTCAATAAGCGGTCTGCTACTTTAGGCGTTATTGTCCCAACTATTAGCCATTTTCATGAAACGGCGATGGTAGAAGGTTTGCAATCCGTCTTGCAATCGAGGGGTTATATGATGAGCATCTGTGTCACCAATGAAAGTTATGCCCTTGAAAAAGAGTATGTTGAAAAACTTTTAGCGAACCGTGTAGAAGGCATTTTTTTATCTATTTCACAGGAAACCTACGATTCGGGGCATTATGAGCATCTTGAAAATATTCTACAACGCCACATTCCTCTTATTTTTATTGACCGTGAATATGACGGTGTGCAAACAGGCAGCATCACCGTTGATGATTATTTGGGAGCGTATGCCGCCACAGAGCATTTGATACTGAGGGGGTGTCAAAGAGTAGCCCATTTGAAAGGACCGAATGGTTTGGCAGTTTCTGAAAGGCGTTTCAAGGGTTATAAAGATTGTCTTGAAAAATACCATCTCGCATTTGATGAAAACCTTATCGTGAATACCAATTTCAAAGCGGAAAGTGCCATTGTGCCCACTCGCCGCTTGATGGCTTTATCCCACCCACCTGATGGTGTTTTTGGGGTCAATGATTATGTTTCGATAGCCGCAATGCAAGTTATTCTGGAAATGGGTTTTTCAATCCCTGCCCAAGTAGCGGTTATTGGTTTCGACAATTTGCCTTTTTCAGCTTATTTGAATCCAGCCTTGTCGTCTGTGAATCGGTCGAGTAAATTGATTGGGGAGGAAGCGGCGCGTTTGTTTTTAACACACTTGGATTCAAATGTTTCACAAGCAGATAATATAGTTTTGCCGCCTGAGTTGATAATAAGACACTCTACATTGCGTTAATAACCGCTGTGAAATCGCTGTGTGCAAATTATTTTCTCACGGAGGAACACAGCGGTTTCACAGAGAAAAAGCCTTGAAATACTGAGGGGGGGGTAATCCCAGCTTATTTTTGCAAACGTTTGCATTGAAAATTTAAATCTTCCAGCACCTTTTTGGTTTTTTTATTGAAATAAAGGGAATACCTTAGTTCTACTTTGGCACTCTATAAATCCCGAAGGGGATTGAACGTGAATAACCCCGAATGAAATTCGGGGGCAATTCAACGCTTTCAGCGTTGTGGAACTCACCCGCCGTTTCCCCCGAATTTCATTCAGGGTTATTCACGTTCAATTCCTTCGGAATTTTCAGAGTGCCAAA
>JAYUQN010000322.1:0-4900 GCA_043756725.1 Saprospiraceae bacterium | reverse complement strand
GACCCCAGAGGGGAGATATGATGCTAACTCCCCTCTGGGGTCGGGGGCTGTCAACACGTAGATTGGTGAAATTCGTCAGATTCGTCAATTCGTGGCTCTTGTCAACACATAAATTCGTAAAATTAATATCACAATGAAATATCTAAAAATCTCAATCCTATTCCTCGTTTCAAGTATCGCCCTTTTCAACTTAACATCTTGTGCATCCAGCAAACAAAACGCTTGGCTCGCAGCCCACCGCAACGCGCTGAGCGCAGCCGCCAATAGCACAACTATGAAGCCCGAAGAAAAAGCCGATATATTAATGACACACTACGCTCTGATGATGGAAGAAGGCTTAAAATTTGTCAATCCCGTAAAAGGCGTGAAATTTATCACCCAATATCAAGAACAAAATCAAGTGTCTATTGATAAAATAGTCGCTCAAAGCAATGGTTGGGTGAGTGGTTTAAACACCGTGCAAGGTATAGATTTAGGCTTGCGCGTGGCTAAAAAACCGTATATACCGCAATATATTGATTTGGTTCCCAAGTTCAAGAAGAAATACAACCAATACAAATTCATTATGGATATGACGGGTAATGTTGTCGGTGCTTTTGGAAAAATTGGGAAATTAGCAACTTTAGTATTTTAAAATTATTTGCATTTATAGTAAAAATATCTATCTTTACGCCACTTTTTATAAAACAAAAAAAACAAGGGAGCAATGACTTTAACATCGCCCATTATAAGCCGTATTATTATCGACCGATTGCTTGACAATCTGTGATGCGGCTGCACTCGTTTGCAAAAAAAAACGCCTCAACGGATTGGATTCGTTGAGGCGTTTTTTTTATTTGAATTAGGATATTAAGGATTTTGAAAGATATTAGCGATGTTTCAATCATCGTATTAAAACTAAAAAATAAAAATACTGAAGGGGATAACCGTAGCATTCTTCAATGTTCCTAACGCATTCATTAAAACAATTTCTAAAACACATTTAAAATGATTTCTATATTAGGTATCGCCCTCGTTTTAGGTATCGGATTTGCATTTTTTATGTTCAAAAAATCGCAAGTTAAACGGCTCAATGAAAGTGGTCGGTATGAAGAATATGTGCGGGATAGACGGGAAGCACGGCGGCGGGCGAGGAGTCGGAAAAGAGAAGAAGAAAAGCAAAAAAATGTAAAAATTACTGAGGGGGGTAAAATCTGATACATAGCATACGTTTTGCTTAAAATTTGAGGTAGTTTTGTAAAATTAGTGGGTTTAAATTATCAAAATCTAAAAACCCGAAGGGTTTGAACGTGAATAACCCTTGATGCAATCAAGGGGTCAAGCGATGGAACGTTTGTAACAAACCCGAAGGGTTTGAATTTGCGTGTCCAATTTACATTATCACATTCAAACCCTTCGGGTTTGTTACAAACGTTTCATCGCTTGACCCCTTGATTGCATCAAGGGTTATTCACGTTCAAACCCTTCGGGTTTTTAGATTTTGATAATTTAAATCCACTAATTTTACAAAACTACCTCAAATTTTATGCGAAACGTATGCTACGTGTCACAATGTTTATAATAACAACTAAACAAACACCCCTCAGTGTTTTCTTCAAAAACTAACAAATTATACATGAAAAAAACATTTTTAATTGTACTTATAGCATTTATTTCAAAAAGCATAACCGCTCAAACAAGCCGTTTCAAGGATTATGAAACACTCAACGTTTGGGCATCTTCGGGCTTGAATATGCGTGATAAACCCGATGCCAAAGCGGTAAAAGTAGCAACAGTGCCTTATGGTGCAAAAGTGACTGTACAGGCCAATATAGGTATAAAAATACCTTTTGAAGTAGAAGAATTTAAAGGTTTTATCGTAAAAGGCTATTGGCTGTTGGTGAAATATGGGGATAGGGAAGGGTTTGTTTTTGATGGGTTTTTATCGAGGTTGCCTGCACCTATACCAACAGAACACGATTTAAGTAAAATAACATATTTATCCTTACAAATAAAAAAAGTAGGGAAAGCTTATAATGTCGAGAAATGTAAAGACTTAGATTTTCTAAAAGATAAGTGTAAATACTCTCAACGTTATAATTTTGGGATAGAATGTACATTTTTAGTACATCCAGAGGTTGGGGGTAGTTTTGAACTAAAAATACCCAATATTAGTATTTACGAAGCCTATTTTTTAGTTGTAATACATGGATTTTCTCCAGATTATGATAAAAAGGTTTACAATCCAAAGAATAAAACAGTGAGTATTTTACCAATTGATGAAGGTGTGGGTTGTCATACGACTATACAACAAAAAGACAATGTTGTAATAATAGATAATTACTGTGGGTGTTAATTCCTTAATATTTTCATCAAATTTCAAAACGCAACAATGAAAAAGATAATGTATGGCAGAACAAATAAAAAAAAACAGTGAGTTAATAGAGATTTCATTAGAAGCTATTCCCTTTTTTACAATTTGGGGTAAAATACAATATCGCTATAAACTATCTGATTTCACTTATGGTAATTGGATTATTTTTGAAAATAATAAACCCAAATATTATTTAAACTTATATGACAACGATTATGATGACATAAGAGAAAAGTTTTCTAAATCTAAAGATTTCGATTTAGAAAGCACGTTAAAAACGCATAAAAAAAACTTATCTATTCATCAAAATTTTTGGGGTATTTCCCTATGGAATAAATCTTTCATACAATTTTTTCATTTGAAAAAAATGCCAAGCCATATTTTAAAAAATTAATAAAATATTGATAATCAATAATTTATATAAAATTATGTACAAAGAATACAAAGGATTAAACCTCCCCGAGATAGATAAAGAAATCCTAAAATTTTGGGATACGGAGGGGGATAACTTTTAAAACAAATGGTAAAAATGGAAAATAAAGTCTCATTATATCATGTTGATTTTGATAAAATTATTCAACTTATTGATGAAGCCAAGAGTCGTGCTTTTAGTAAGGTCAATGATGAATTGGTATTTTTATACTTCAATGTAGGTGACATTGTTTCTGAGAAAGTAACAGATGGTCATTGGGGTCAAGGCGTTGTATCAGAATTAGCAACCTTTATTCAAAAAAAGCACCCAACTTTTTCCAGTTTTAACCGACGAGGGCTTTATAGGATGAAGCAGTTTTTTGAAACATACAATATCAAATCAAATTGCTTCAACTTATGGTTAGAGCTTCATCCGTTAAAAGTGTCGCCAATGGCGACACTTTTAACGGATGAAGCGGAACAACAACTATTTAAATCTTTTTTGTCGTCTCTTTTATTGCAAATCACTTGGTCAAATCATCTTGAAATTCTTTCTGGTGCAAAACAAAATGAGCAAAAAATCTTCTACTTGATGACCTCAATTAAAGAAAGGTGGAATAAAAGGGATCTTAGGCGGCAAATACAATCGGCACTTTTTGAACGTACTATGATGGCGAATCAACTTGTATCTCCATTAACCAATATCTTACCCAAAGACTTTTTCAAAGACCCATATATTTTCGAATTTTTGGACTTGCCTGATGTTCATTCTGAAAAAGATTTAGAAAAAGCATTGATTTTAAATCTTCAAAAATTTATTCTTGAAATTGGAAAAGGATTTACATATATGGGTAATCAATTTCGTTTGCAGGTTGGAAATAAAGATTATTATACCGATTTACTCTTTTTTAATCGTGATTTGCAGTGTCTTGTTTTATTTGAATTGAAAATAAGAGAGTTTGAACCCGAGTTTCTCGGAAAACTTAATTTCTATCTTGAAGCACTTGACCGTGATGTAAAAAGGACTTTTGAAAACCCGAGTATAGGTGTTTTGCTTTGTAAAGGCAAGGATGTAGAAGTTGTCGAGTATGCGATGGCACGAAATTCTTCACCTACTATGATTGCGGATTACGAAACTAAACTTATTGACAAAAAAATATTAGCAGAAAAATTGCACCAACTCATTCAAATTTTTGATAAAAAAAGTAATCAATAAATTATGTACAAAGAATACAAAGGATTAAACCTCCCCCAAATAGATAAAGAAATCCTAAAATTTTGGGATACGGAGGGGGTATTTGAAAAATCGGTCAATCAGCGAGACCCCAATAATTCCTTCGTTTTTTATGAAGGACCACCTTCTGCCAATGGTCTGCCGGGCATTCACCACGTCATGGCACGCGCGATAAAAGATATTTTTTGCCGTTTTCAGACTTTAAATGGTAAGCGGGTAGAGCGTAAAGGCGGTTGGGATACGCACGGATTGCCCATAGAATTAGCCGTTGAAAAAGAATTGGGCATTACTAAAGAGGACATCGGCAAAAAAATATCGGTGGACGATTACAACCACAAATGCCGTGAAACCGTCATGCGCTACAAAGACCTTTGGGACGATATTACAGTCAAAATGGGCTATTGGGTAGATTTGGATAATCCTTATGTGACATACAAAAATGAGTATATTGAAACCGTTTGGTTTTTACTGAAACGCTTGTACAGCAAGGGTTTTATGTATAAAGGTTATACCATACAGCCTTATTCACCTGCGGCGGGTACGGGTTTGAGTTCGCATGAGTTGAATATGCCTGGTACGTATAAAGATGTGACGGATACAACAGTTGTAGCCATGTTCAAAGTGGTGCGAAACGCTGTTTCGCACACCTTATTTGACGATGAAACTGAAGATGTTCGCATTCTCGCATGGACGACAACGCCGTGGACTTTGCCTTCAAATACTGCTTTAACTGTAGGAGCCAACATAGATTACGTTAAAATCAAAACTAAAAACCCTTATACACATGCAGACGTAAGCGTGGTTTTAGCACTGCCTTTGGTGTCAAAATGGTTTGGTGCTAAAAATCAGCCAACCATTGAAGTTCAAAGTGCGCCTTTTAAAGGTGAAATACTGAGGGGGGT
>JAYUQN010000321.1:0-4902 GCA_043756725.1 Saprospiraceae bacterium | reverse complement strand
CTTTTTTACCATAATATATATTGGCTTGTTTTAAAATAAGGTCACAAGCCCAATTGCCCATCAAAGAAATACCATCACCATAAGTGAGTTCTTTCGCAGTGCGCCCGATAACCGTGTTCATAAGTCCTTCTATTTTAGAACGATAGGGCTTTATCATCGCTTCTGCTGCTGCATCTGCGGTAAGCGTATCAGATTGCGCCAAGCGGTAGCGTGTTACTTTTTCATCTGCGAGAAAAGTTCGGGTTGGCTTACAGGAGGTTGCCAATAAGGCTATAAAAAAGAGGCTTTTTAGTAAAATTTTCATTTGCTCATTTTAAAAATACGGATGCAATATGACACTTTTAGAGGCATTTTCAAAAAAACGACCTACTTTTACGACAAAATAATTTAATTTGAGTGCTAAAGTCTTTTTAATAACGCCACCTTTCACCCAATTGAATACGCCTTACCCTGCAACAGCGTATATCAAGGGTTTTTTAAATACTAAAAATATCACTTCCTTTCAAGCTGATTTGGGTATTGAAGTGATTTTAGCGTTGTTTTCAAAACAGGGTTTGACAGACTTGTTTGCTCAAGTTGAAATGTCAAATCAAAAGCTTTCAGAAAATGGACAGCGCATTGTTGCTTTGAAAGAACATTATATTCATTCTATTGATGCTGTTATTTTATTTTTACAAGGTAAAAACCCAACATTATCGCACTTGATTTGTCAAGAGGGCTTTTTACCTGAAGCAGGGCGTTTTGCCCAATTGTATGACCTCGATTGGGCTTTTGGCTCTATGGGAACACAAGATAAGGCAAAACATTTAGCAACACTTTATCTTGAAGATTTGTCGGATTTAATCATGGAATGTGTGGATGGTCATTTTGGTTTCAGCCGTTATGCGGAGAGATTGGGTCGGTCTGCAAACAGTTTTGATGAATTGTACACTGCTTTACAAGCAGATTTTACTTATGTTGACACAATTTTCATTGAAATACTGAGGGGGGGTATCAAAACGATTGACCCTCAATTAGTCGCTATTACAGTGCCTTTTCCCGGCAATTTATACAGTGCTTTGCGATGTGGGCAATGGTTGAAAAAGCATTATCCCCATATTAAAGTGGCAATGGGTGGCGGATTTGCAAATACAGAGCTGCGATCTTTGTCTGATACAAGAGTATTTGAATTTTTCGATTTTATCACACTTGATGATGGTGAAATGCCGCTTGAAAATCTTTTAGAGCATATTGATGGAAAACGCCCTATTGAGCTATTAAAACGTACACTGACACTCATAGATAGTAAAGTTGAATACATTAACAATAGTTTCAGTAAAGATTATAAACAGGCGGATGTAGGTACGCCCGATTACAGCGATTTGTTGTTGGATAAATATATTTCAGTCATTGAAATTGTGAACCCCATGCACCGCATGTGGAGCGACGGTAGATGGAACAAACTTACAATGGCGCATGGGTGCTATTGGGGGAAATGCACTTTTTGCGATATTTCTTTGGATTATATCAAGCTCTATGAACCCGTTGCTGCGCAACTATTATGCGATAGAATCGAAGAGTTAATTGCTCAAACAGGTCAAAATGGATTTCATTTTGTAGATGAGGCGGCTCCGCCTGCCTTGATGCGGGCGTTGGCACTTGAAATTATTAGACGAAAATTGACCGTTAGTTGGTGGACGAATATCCGTTTTGAAAAAAGTTTTACACGTGATTTATGTCGTTTGCTCAAAGCTTCGGGTTGTATCGCTATTTCAGGTGGTTTGGAAGTGGCTTCAGATAGGCTATTGGCTTTGATTGAAAAAGGTGTCACTGTTTCACAAGTAGCACAAGTAACTCGGAATTTTACGGAAGTGGGCATCATGGTTCATGCCTATTTGATGTATGGTTTTCCGACTCAAACAGCGCAAGAAACCATAGACTCGCTTGAAATGGTGCGCCAAATGTTTGAAATAGGCATATTGCAATCGGGTTTTTGGCATCAGTTTGCCATGACAGCTCATAGCCCTGTGGGTATATATCCTGAAAAATTTGGTGTTAAAAAAGAGAGCATGACAATTGGTAGTTTTGCCAATAACGACATCGTTCATATAGACCCCAAAGGAGCAGACCATGATGCTTTTAGTTATGGTTTGAAAAAATCGTTGCTCAATTATATGTATGGTATCGGTTTTGAATTGCCTTTGCAAGATTGGTTTGACTTTAAAGTGCCCCGTACCAAAGTTGCGCCTAATTATATTGAAATAGCTTTGACGGATGAAGCCATAGTTTCACTGAAACCCACAACTAAAATTGTTTGGTTAGGAGGAAAACCCTCCGTTCAGTATTTTACTAAAACAAAGAAAGGCAAACAGGCTGAAATGGCAACACTGTTGTTTTATGATAAAAAAGAAACATTCTCCTTGCAACTCAACAAAACACAAAGTACATGGCTGCTTGGCATTTTACCCAGAATATCGCCTAACAATGTGACAATTCTCACTTTTCAAGACATAAAAGCAGATTATGAAGCCGTAGGCTTAAGTGATTTTGACATGTTTTGGTACAATAAACCTTTTAATATGTTGAAGGATTTTGGGTTATTATGTTTATGAAAAATAAATCAGCACCCTAAATAATATAGCAAAATATTTTAAAATACAAAGGAACAAAGAAACACAAAGCTGCTTTTAACTTTGTTCTCTTTGTTCCTTTGCGTTTTTTATAATAACGATAATACGCTAATGTATATTTTGAATTTACTGCGTAGCCCTATCTCTACCGGCTAACAAATACTCTTTTAGTTCTTTCAATTTGTCCCAATCATTTTTAGCTGCTAATTCGGCTTGGGTAGGCCATGTTGAGGGATTGTGGATGCGATATCGGGGTCCTGCTGCATCCAAAATGGCGTGTATGCGTTCTGGGTCAGTTTTTGCCAATTGTTCAAAAGTTAAAATTCCAGCATCATGTAATACGGCTTCTATTTTAGGACCAATCCCTTCTACAACTTTCAAATCATCGGGTTCGATAGGCGCAGCCATTATGGTATGACCATTTTCAGAGCCACCTTCTTTAGTCTTAAAACCGACTAATTCTGTTTCTAAGACTGCAATACGCTGTTCAAAATTTTGTTGCTCGAGATAGTCAAGCCGCATTCGACTTGCTTTTTCCAATTCTAAAAGTGCATTATATTCTGTTAAAACTTGAGAATGAGTACCCCTCAGTATATCAAGTTCATTTTCAAGTTTGATGCGGGTTATTTCGAGTTGGGCTTTTGCATCTTGTAGTTCACCGAGTTCTTTTTCGTATAACTTTATACTGCTATCAGAGTTGGCATATTTTACATCATTTAATTCTTCAATAGAAGCAAGAGCTTGTTGAAGTGTTTCAATTCGTGCTTTGGCAATGCCTTGTTCGTTTTCCAATTTTTCAAAAGCCGCAGCCCATTGTTTATTGGTTTCTTCTAATTCGGCAAGCTGTTTTTCTTTAGATTCAAGTTGGTTATTTAAAGACGCATTAGCCTGTTTCCAATCGTCATTAAGTTGTTGTAATTCAGAGATGCGATTGGCACTTTCTTCATGCTGCGCAACAAGCATGACATAGCTGTTTTCCTTTTCATCATTAAGTGCTTGTAATTCAGCAATGCGGTTTGAATTTATTTCAAGCTGATTAATAATTAAAAGATGCTGGCTTTCCTTTTCGTCATTTAAGGCTTGTAGTTCAGTTATGCAGTTAATACTTATTTCATGCTCTTCAACAAGCGTATGATAGTTATTCTCCCACTTTTCAGTAAGTGATTGCAATTCATCCCTGTGTTTAACATTGGTTTCATGTTGAATTAAGAGCGATTGGTAGCTATTCTCCTTTTCTTCATTAAGTGATTGCAATTCAGTGAGACTGTTTGCAACCTGCTGTTTTTCAGCGTAAATATTATTATAGTCGTCTTCCCATTGAGAGGCGATATTTTCTAACTCTATAATACGGTTATTCTGTGATTCATATCTTGTGAGTAAAAAATTATGTTTTTGCGCCCCTTCAAGATTTGCATGCCCCAATTCTTCCAAGCGATTTTCAGCAGTTGTTCTATAATTCACAAAATGTTTGGTTAAGACAGCTTTGGCACTTTCTATTGCCGCTAAATCTTCTTCTAAAACCTCTACTTTTTCTTGCAGTGTGTTATGAGAAGTTGATAAATCGGTAAGTTCAGTTTCTAAAACATTCTTTTTTTCTCCTAAAGTATTATGAGAAACAGATAAAGAGACATGCTCTTTTTGCAGATTATTATATCTAATATCCAGCATTTCATGTGCATTTTTAACGTGCACATATTCTGCATTCTTTTCATCTAAAATATATTCTAATTCTTTGACACGACGGCGACGCAAATGCCAACCGATTAAACCGCCCAACAAAGCTGCTCCGATACCCACCACAATCGGAAGAAAATTGCACCAAAAACTGTTCATGATGTTTTGTTTATTTATTTAAAATGAAAAAATATTTTATAAAATATATATCGGCAATTCTATTTAGAATGATGGGGGTAGCTATTTATATTGATGCGGGTAGCTATCCGAAAACTTGAACAACAACACGACGGTTTTGTTTTCTGCCTTCCTCAGTTTCATTTGGAGACAAAGGTACACTTTCTCCCATTCCTTGTGTGGTAATTTTAGTAGCATTGACGCCTTTTCTAACAAGCAAGCTCATAACAAATCCTGCCCGCGATTCACTAAGTTGTCGATTATAATCTTGACTGCCTTTGCTGTCTGTATGCCCAGATATAACAATGGTACTATTAGCGTGCGTTTGTAGATATTCTTGCAATTTTGTTATTTCCTGTTGAGAATCTAATTGATTGTCATCATAATTGAAATTTAAAATTATTTCTTTAGATGCACTCAATCTACTTGTTTCAGCTATCGG
>JAYUQN010000320.1:0-4908 GCA_043756725.1 Saprospiraceae bacterium | reverse complement strand
AATAAATCAAATAATTAAAAAATGGCAAGCGATAAAGAAAAAGACTCTAAAATTAAAGCGTTGCAAATGACGCTCGACCGCTTAGACAAAACGTATGGCAAAGGTACGGTCATGCGTCTGGGAGAAAAACAAGTAGAAGAAGTAGAAGTTATTTCGACGGGTTCTCTTGGGCTTGATATAGCCTTAGGCATGGGCGGTCTTCCGAAAGGTCGTATCGTTGAAATATACGGACCTGAATCTTCTGGTAAAACCACTTTGGCAATTCATGCCATTGCAGAGTGTCAAAAAAAAGGCGGTACTGCCGCTTTTATAGATGCAGAACACGCTTTTGACCGCTTTTATGCAGAAGCATTGGGCGTCAAAGTAGATGAATTATTGATTTCACAACCCGATAATGGGGAGCAAGCCCTCGAAATTGCAGAAAATTTGATTCGTTCTGGGGCTATTGATATTTTAGTCATTGACTCTGTTGCGGCTTTAACACCCCGGGCAGAGATTGAAGGTGAAATGGGTGATTCTAAAATGGGTTTGCAAGCCCGTTTGATGTCTCAAGCCTTGCGTAAATTAACAGCCAGTATTGGACGTACCAACAGTTGCCTTGTTTTCATCAACCAATTGCGTGAAAAAATTGGCGTCATGTTCGGCAATCCAGAAACCACAACGGGTGGTAATGCGTTGAAATTTTATGCGTCTGTACGCCTTGATATTCGCAAATCGGGTTCTGCTATTAAAGATAAAGACGGGGTTTTGACAGGCAATCACGTGAAAGTGAAAGTTGTTAAAAACAAATTAGCACCCCCTTTCCGAGTTGCTGAGTTTGATATTGTTTTTGGACGAGGTATCTCAAAATCGGGTGAAATCATTGACTTAGGGTCAGATATGGATGTTGTACAAAAGTCGGGTGCATGGTATAGTTACAAAGGTTCCAAAATTGCACAAGGGCGAGAAGCGGCTAAAATTTTCGTAGAAGACAATCCAGAAGTGGCTTTAGAAATGGAAAACGAAATCCGTGCAAAATTAGAAGCCGAGCCTGTTAAAATTAAAGTAGAAATGGGTGGCGGTGAAGATGATGAAGATTGATTTGATGATAATAAAGTATAAAAATAAGGCTGTCTTTTGGGACAGCCTTTATTTTTTTCTTCTTTGAATGTCAAGAGACTTATAGGCACAATTACTTGTCCTCTTGTTTTTTCTTATTCAAGCATTTCATACCCTCCTCTGTCATTTCCCAAAGTGAAATATCACTTTCCCAACAAGGTTGGTTGTCTTCATGATCATCAGAGGCTTCTCTAAAATTAACATTGCCACCTGATTCTGTTTTGTCAAATTTAATTTTTTTACCAACTGGCACTTTCAAAAGCAAGTTGATAACCTGTCCCCGCCATTTTGTTCCTTTTGGAATCTGAAAACTATTGGCAATGTTTAATCTATCGCCAATAGACTCCACTTTCAAATCCAAGGTACTGGTGAGTTTTCGCGCTTCTTCAAGATTACGCCCCCTTGAATAGATGGTTTTCACAAGCTCCAATTTATTTGTTTCACTTTTCTCAATCCGTATTTGTGTATCTTCAATGACCAAATAATCTTCTGACACTTGAATATTGCCTAAGTGGGTTGCTAAATCGCCATTAGGATTTTCTAAAATTTTCACTGTCAAAGTCTCCGCATCGGGGTTAGCCAAATTGATAGTTTGGTTAAATTCTGCTTTATGATTAAATTCTTTTACCACCCAACCTGCATTTATCCCTAACAAAACAAAGCACAAACCCCATACACCCCATAGACTACCCACAACAGCCCCATTTGCAGGGCGTTTTAAAAACAGACGGCGTATAAATAAAATAAGCAAAACAATAGGGATTGAAACAAGAGCAAAACCCAAAAAGCCAAACAAAATGGGCGCTATATTAGAATCCGTCACATACCCAAAAAAAGGATATGCCATAGTTAAACTAACCGCACCAGTTATCCAAGATATAAGTAATGTGCCTATTAAAAAAATGGAAAGGATAACTGCAATGACTTTCCAAACACTGCCCATACCCCTCAGTATGGTTTGCACAACATGCCCAATTTTAGATGATATATTGTGGACACCTTCTTGAAACTTCGCTTGATTTTCAGGATTCCCAAACTCATTAATTTTTTTTGAAAAACTTTCCGCTCCTACTTCTACCGCTTTAGCAATGCTATTCACATCTATAGGCTCTCCTTGCATGGCAAGGCGGTCAGATGTTGTCTTTGCTTCTGGTATAACAGCCCAAAGGATGAAATAAAGCAAAATACCCGTACCCATCGTAAAAGCCAAAACAGCCAATAGAATGCGTATCCAAGTAGGGTCGCCCAGTCCAAAATACGCCGCTAAGCCCGAACACACACCCCCGACCATCTTATTTTCACCGTCTCTAAAAAGGCGTTTGCCTGTTTTTATCCCCCCCTCAGTATTGGGGCGTCCAGATGAGGAGGATGACGAAGTTTTGGCTTTTTCAGCCGTTTCATGAATGGATTCTGCCCCAAAATCTTCGGGAGTTCCCATGATGGAGACGGCATTTTTCACATCTTGCGTACCGGCAATGGTGCGTTTGCCCAAGCCTTCTCGCACAAGTTCGCCCAATCGGGCTTCAATATCGCTCATAATTTCCTCATATCCTTCCGAATTACGAAAATGGTTATGAAGCGATTGAAGATAGTTTTCCAAATGGCGGTAAGCATCATCATCAATAGTAAGAGGCATACCCCCGAGATTTATATTAAAAACCTTATTCATTGTCGTAGGTTGTTATTTGTTAATTGTTATTCATCAAAGTACAACGGACAGAGGGCAATGGACAGAGGACAATGGACAATACGTAAATAATTAATTTTTACTACCCTATTGTCTATTGTGCGTTGTTTATTGTTCTCTGTCCATTGTCAAATGTCCATTGTTCTCTGTCCATTGTCAAATGTCCGTTGTTTTTTTCTTTTTCTTAGCAATTGTTGGAGGTGTTGAAAGCTCAGCATTTTCAATATTAACACTTTCAGGATTGATAGGGTTGACAACTTTATCAACCGATTCTGTAAAGTCATTCCACTCTCTGCGCAACTCATCAAGGAAAAACTTGCCTTGATCCGTTATTTTATAATATTTACGCGGTGGTCCCGCAGATTGGTTTTCAATGTATTTGTGGGTCAAATGACCAGCCGTCTTCAACCGCAACAGGAGCGGGTAGAGCGTGCCTTCGGCAATTTCCATCCCTGCGTCTTTAAGCATTAATCTTATATCGCCCGGGTAAATCTCGTCGTGGGTGGCTATGGTGGCGAGGGTGCAGAGTTCTAAAACCCCTTTCCTCATTTGTTGTATGGCATTATCCGTATTCATGGTGCAAAGATATAGCTATTGAAAGGTACTTTGCAATACATAGTACCTTGCGTTTGTAGATAATTTTTAGGCGTTGGTCGATAAATTGAAAAACAACTTTATTCAAGCACAGATTTAGGGTAGGTTTTTAGTGATGAATGACGAATTCATCATTCATCATTCATCATTCATCATTTATCATTTATCATTTATCATTAAAAAAAGTCTTTTTTACTGAGGGGGGTATATTAACCTGTTTAAAACTTTGAAACTGTTGGTGAAAACCCTAATTTTGCACCGAATCATTCGCTTTATAGCGTTTTACGACATTTCTTCATTTTTAATCCATTCTCTAAAGCCATCCTTTGGAGAATATCACACAGAATATGGAAACTCTAACGAAAAAAGCTCCTGTATTGAAAACGCATAATTTCAGTGCTGGACCCGCCATTCTCCCCGCCTCTGTCATAAAAGAAGCCGCTAAAGGGTTGCTCAATTTGAACGGAACAGGTTTGTCTGTTCTCGAAATGAGCCACCGCAGCAAAGACATTGCGGCTATTGCTGACGAAGCCACACAACTCATCAAAGACCTATTGGGTTTATCATCCGATTATGAAGTGCTTTGGCTTTCTGGTGGCGCTTCCACCCAGTTTTTCATGGCACCTATGAATATCCTTAATGAAGGTGAAACGGCTACTTATGTGGACACAGGCACGTGGGCATCAAAAGCGATTGAAGCCGCTCAGCAATTTGGCAATATCGAAGTTTTGGCGTCTTCAAAAGCCACGACTTATGACCATATTCCTAAAAAGTTTAAAGTGCCATCTCATGCGAAATACTTGCATTTGACGAGTAACAATACCATTTATGGCACACAGTATCAAAAATTCCCCGATGTGGACGTGCCGATTATCTGCGATATGTCTTCCGATTTTTTGAGCCGCCCTGTTCCTGTTGAAAAATTTGGACTTATTTACGCAGGCGCACAAAAGAATCTCGGACCCGCAGGTGTTACGGTTGTCATTATTCGCAAGGATATGTTAGGCACAGTGAAACGCCAGATACCGACCATGTTGAAATACGAGACTTTCATCAAAGAAAAATCAATGTATAACACACCGCCTGTTTTCCCAATTTATGTCTCTATGCTCACTTTGCGTTGGATAAAAGAAATGGGTGGTTTGGCAGCGATGGAAGCGCATAATAAGAAAAAAGCGAATGTGCTTTATAGAGAAATTGACAGCAACCCGCTTTTCAAAGGCAATGTAGATAAAAAAGACCGCTCGACCATGAACGTGTGTTTCACCATGCACAATCGCGAATTAGAACCTGTTTTTGGCAAATTTGCTAAAGAAAATGGCTGTTCGGGCATCGAAGGACATCGTTCCGTAGGTGGTTTTCGAGCGTCTATTTACAATGCTATGCCGATTAAAAGTGTGAAATTTTTGGCGGACTTGATGAGGGAGTTTGCTCAAACGCATGGGTAATAATTTAGACATGATTTTACAACAAAAAAAGCGCTCTTGAATGTCAAGGGTGCTTTTTTTGTTGTACATTCTAAACTTAAG
>JAYUQN010000319.1:0-14283 GCA_043756725.1 Saprospiraceae bacterium | reverse complement strand
ACGTCTCTACGTCATTCACATCATATTTTTAGGTATCTTGCCTATGTAGAGACGTTGCAGTGCAACGTCTTTGCATCATTTTTTTTGCTAAATTATCGGGATTTTATCCCGTTTCATGTATATCTTGGTTTCAAAAGCATTAATCCCTTAAAACCAACAGTTTGTCTATGAAATAATTTATGTTATTGTGAGGCTGCAACCTTTAATCAAATTTTTCATTCTTTGTTTTACAACAAATCTTGTAGATTTTAAATATTTTTAAACTAAACTGTCATGAAAAAGCTTAAACTTATTTTATTAGCCCCCCTCAGTATGTTCACCCTTTTAAACACTTTGCAGGCTCAAAAAATTTCGGGTATTGTTTCAGATGCAACAGGCAAACCTCAGGAGTTTGCAACGGTGATGCTCATGCGGGTCAAAGATACCGCTCTTGTAAAAGGGGCAATCACGGATGCAACAGGCACTTATGAAATAGAGCGTATTGCCGCAGGGCAATATTTCACCCGTGTCAGTATGGTGGGTTTTAAAAATTTCAACTCAAAAGCCTTTGATTATGACGGCATATCCAATAAGGTGCTTGAAACCATACCGCTTAGTAATTTGACAAAGGAATTGAACGAGGTGACCGTTACGGCTGCTAAGCCTTTGATTGAAGTGCAAGCCGATAAATTGATTTTCAATGTGGATGCCAGCCCAACTAATATGGGCTTAAATGCTTTAGAGTTGTTGCGCAAAAGTCCGGGCGTGAGTCTTGACCAAAACGACAATATTTCGTTGAAAGGGCGGCAAAATGTGATTGTTCAAATCAATGGTAAAATGTCTCCCATGACAGGGCAAGACCTTGCGCAGTTTTTAAAAGGTTTGAACGCCGCTGATATTGAAGCGATTGAAATCATCTCTAATCCGGGGGCAAAATATGACGCAGAGGGCAATGCAGGTATTATTAATGTTAGATTGAAAAAAGATAAAAAATTGGGTACAAACGGCACGTTCAATGTCGGTTTATATCAAGGTATTACGCCCAAAGGCGATGCTTCTGTAAGCCTCAATCATCGGGATAAAAAAGTGAATGTATTTGGTTCGGCGAGTATTTATCGGGGTCGTTTTGATAATTCTATGTACATGGATAATCAAATTGGGGCAAATGATGCCCGTTTTACACAAAATAGCAATCAGTTTTGGTTTGCACGTCCCAATAATGGGCGTTTTGGCATTGACTATTCTCCCAACCGAAAACATACTTTTGGCGCATTGGTGACAGGTGGTTATTTTGCGCCCAACAATTGGGCGTATTCGCAAACAGATATTTCAAAATTATCCACCCCTAAGCGGGATTCTATTTTGATTGCTCAAAATACAGGCTCTACCCAAAATTGGAATACAAATTTTAACCTAAACTATAAATTTACGGATACGCTCGGCAACGAGTTAAATATTGATGCCGACTATGGCATTTTCAGAGATAGCAGTACGACGTTGAATCAAAATTTTTACCGAAACAGTGAAGATACCCGCACCTTATCTTCTTCCGCTTTTCGCATGAACACGCCCCGCGATATTGATATAAAATCCATAAAAGCCGATTATGAACACCCCCTCAGTATTTTTGGCTTAAAAAAGAATGGAAAATGGGGTGCGGGTGCCAAATTATCGGATGTTTTGACCGATAACACTTTCAATTTCATGAATGTTATCAACAACAGTGATGAATTTGATACAGACCGTTCCAATAATTTCACCTACAACGAGCGTATATCAGCGGGTTATGTAAATTTTAATTCAAAGGTTAAAAAATTCAGTTTTCAATTGGGTTTGCGGGTTGAGCATACCGATTCAAGGGGGGATTTGATTGCTTACAAGCCTGTTAATGATAAAACAGTGGATACAGCTTATACCAATGCCTTTCCAAGTGCCGCAATAGGCTATCAAGTCTCTAAAAATTGGGGTTTAAATTTGACTTTTCGCAAGTCTATTGACAGACCCCGCTACCAACAATTGAACCCGTTTGAGTTTCGCTTAGATGAATTGAGTTTTAGAAAAGGAAATCCCTTTTTACGTCCACAATACACACAGTCCTTTGAGTTGAGTAGTACGCTATTTCAAAGGGCTAACCTCAGCGTCAATTATTCAAAAACCCGTAATGCGTATGCTGAAATCAGCGACCAAGAGCGTGACCCTATCACAGGTAAACAACGTTTTTTTATTCAACAACGCAACTTGGCGAATCGAGAGACTTACGGTTTGAACCTCAGCACACCCCTACCCATAGCCAAATGGTGGAATGGCAACCTCAATCTTTACTACAATTACTTAAAAAATCGGGCTGACTATGGCAATGGCAAAGTCATAGACATCAACGTTGGGGGCGGCGGTTTTTGGATGCAAAATGTTTTTACGCTGTCTAAAACTCTGACGGCTGAACTCTCTGGATGGGGCAGTTTGGGCGGTGCATGGGGCGCTTATATCAACCGTCCACAAGGCGTAATGGATATCGGCATGACAAAACGGATATGGAATGGCGATGGCACTATACGTTTGAGCTTTACCGATGTTTTTCACACAGCCCGTTGGTCTGCTTATACACGTTTGGGCACTTTGTTTATTGATTCGTGGGGTACGTGGGAAGGGCAGCAGTTGAAAGCTAATTTCACGTATCGTTTTGGCAATAAAAATGTCCTCAATTCACGGCGGCGTTCAACAGGGATGGAAGATGAAAGCAAGCGGGCTGGTGGTGATGGCGGAGGGAACAGTCGAAATTGAAGCAACGGTTGTTAAATAGGCATTCGTTAAAATATAGTTAAAAAAGCAAAAAAGACAAAAGCTAATAAGGCTTTTTTTAAAATACATTGCGGAGTGTGAGGTTCACAACCCGCAATGTCATTTTAAAGAGAAATTTACCCTTTCAGCTTTTCATTATTGGCATGTCTTGCCTTATCTCGTTTCGTTTTTTTATCCAAATTTTTAGTCAATGCGTTAGTCAAATCAATACCCGTTTGATTGGCAAGACAGATAAGGACAAAAAGCACATCTGCCATTTCGTCTGCCAAATCCTCTTTAGCCGTTGCCGCTAATTCGGGCGTTTTAAAGGATTGCTCCCCATAAAGCCGCGCCATTAGACGAGCTACTTCGCCTACTTCTTCGGTTAAAATAGCTGTATTTGTCAACTCGTTGAAATAGCGAATGCCGATGGTTTTTATCCAATTATCAACGGTGTGTTGTGCTTCTTGTATCGTCATATTCTTAAATGGGTAATGGGTAATGGGTAATGGGTGATTTGTAATGGGTAATTATTTCAATTGCCGCAAATACATCTGAATGGTGTTGTGCAAACCATAATATAAAGCATCTGAAATCAAAGCATGACCAATGGACACCTCCAATAAACCTTCAATATTTTGCTTGTAAAATTTCAGATTATCCAAGTTTAAATCATGCCCCGCGTTGATGCCCAAACCCAAAATATTGGCAATTTTAGCGGCTTTTATATGGTCTTTTATCGCTTTTTCCTTGTTTTTATAAAAATCTTTAGCGTATTCGCCTGTGTAAAACTCAATTCTATCCGCTCCTACCTTTTTAGCACCTTCCACAGCCTTAGCATCGGCATCTACAAAGAGAGAAACACGGATACCTGCCCCCCTCAGTATTTGGATGGTTTCAGTCAAAAAATCGGCTTGTTTCACCGTATTCCAACCGTGGTCGGACGTCAATTGAGTCGGGTCGTCTGGCACAAGCGTGGCTTGATTTGGCTTGTTTTTCAAGACCAAATCCATAAAAGTTTTATCGGGATAACCTTCGATATTAAATTCGGTGGTCACTATTTGTTTTAACAATGGCACGTCGGCACGGCGAATATGGCGTTCATCGGGTCGTGGGTGAACAGTAATGCCTTGCGCGCCAAAGGTTTCACAATCTTTAGCCATTTGAATCAAATCGGGCAGATTGCCACCGCGCGAATTGCGTAATATGGCTATTTTGTTGATATTTACACTTAATTTGGTCATTTTTTACCCCCCTCTCCAAATGAGTCCTTTCGGACAGTATTTTTAGTTAAAAATTATTTTCCAGCTCAAAACGCCCTTTCCCAAACTTAGTGCCATTAAAAATCTCAGTTTTTCGTAAAATTTTCTGTTCATCTTCAGGTAGTTTTATGAAATCCGTACATTTTACACAACAACAGTTATTGTATTGAGCGGCACAATCGGGGCATTGTATAAAAAGTAAGTGGCAAGCATCATTTGCACAATTTTTATGCGAATCGCAAGGCGCGCCACATTGGTGACATTTAGCCACAATATCGGCTGAAATGCGCTCACCAAGCCGTTCATCGAATACAAAATTTACGCCTTTGAATTTGTTTTTCATCCCCTTTTCTTTCACCTGTTTGGCATATTGAATGATGCCGCCATCAAGTTGAAAGACATTTTTGAAACCCTTGTGTTTCATCCAGGCACTGGCTTTTTCACAACGGATGCCGCCTGTACAATACATCACAAGGTTTTTATCCTTGTTTTTTGTCAATAAATCTTCCGCTATTTGCAATTCTTCTCTAAATGTTTCAACATCGGGGCGAATGGCGTTTTCAAAATAACCAACTTCGCTTTCGTAGTGATTACGCATATCAATCAAAATCGTATGGGGGTCGTCGGTAAGGAGATTAAAAGCGTCGGCATCTAAATGTATGCCTGTATCAGCCGGATTGAAAGTAGCGTCGTCTAAACCGTCTGCAACAATTTTAGGACGCACTTTTATTGTCAATTTGAAAAAAGATTTGCCATTGTCGTCCACTGCGGTGTTCAACCGAACGTCGTTCAAAAAGGGAATAGTATATAGTTTTTCTTTGAATACTATCACCTTTTCAGTAGGCACAGAAACTTGTCCATTGACCCCCTCAGTAGCGAGGTAAATTCTACCCTTTGTGCTAATATCATCGAGCAATAAGTACAATTCATCTCGAAATTGCTTAGGATTTTCAATAAGGTGGTATTTGTAAAATGAAATAGTCGTACGGGGTTCAGGATTCTCCAACATTTTTTTTATAAGGATTTCCCGATTCACCCGATTGTGAAGCCGTGATTTTTTTATCATTTTCTTGAAACTTTAGCCGCTCGCAGCACGGCTGTTTTTATGAATGATGATTATTTAAGTAAATCAAACGCAAAAAAGGTTTGTTGTGTTTAGAATTTCTAAAATATATAAAAAGAACCTAAAAATTTATCAATGGCAGGATTCAAAAACTGTTCTTTCAAAGTCATGACTTGCAACAAATAAAAACGGTCACCTGCTATGAAGCACTTGTTTTTTACCGATACTTTATCATTGTTGTATTGCACCCGCCAAATTTTTCCTTTATGCGTAAGTAACTGAATATCAGATTGATAAGTGAGTTTTCCTTTTACAGCTACTACAGATTCATCTACTGTTGAATCTAAAAATGCTTGTATCAACTCTGTAGAATCCTGTGGAAAAGTGCCTTTTGGATAGTCGCAATAATTGACCAAATAAAAGACATTTTCTGCTGTTTTTTCAGTGGGCTGATAAATATATTGATGGTAGTCCATATCGCCAATGTCTGTTTTCATTTTGGTTATTTTCTCTACCATTTCACCTGTCGGTGTGAGAATGCGAAACTTGCCGCCGTAGCTGTTAAATTCCTTCCATACTGAGGGGGGGGTAAAACTTAAAATACTCAACGCAAATAAGGATAATACTGTAATTTTCATTTTTGACATATTAGTTGAAAAAAAATCTATGTGAACAAGTGTCTATTTTTTTAAAAAATCCACGATCGGTTCATAAACTTCATGCGGATGTGTATATAACGTAAAATGGTCGCCCGATACTATATGAAAGGACTCATGAGGGGGGCGAATGACGATATCTTTGTGTGCATGAATCCGTAAATCGGGTTTCACAGCCACCTGCTGCGGCACGGGTGTGAGAATCAAACGCAATTGGTTGATTACATTTTCTTTATTGCTCGCTGCCAGTCTATCAAAAGTAGCTCTAAAAACTTCTTTTGAGGGTTTATGGTTATACCCAATTAAAGTATAAAGTCCTTTGTAAAAATTGTTGAAAAAAAAGCCTTTCCGCACAGCCCAAAAGAGAAAATTTAGATTTGAAATAGGTAAAATGACTCTGTCCCGATGCGTCCAAGAAGCTATTTGAACAATAGGACTGCCTGTCACTTGTTTGATATGGTAAGCAATCCAACCGCCCATTGAATGACCAATTATGACATCCTCTTTAGAAATAGCATAATGTTCGACGATTTCTTTAGCAAAATCCAACACATTTAAGTCTGGACGCGGTTCATTACCCAATAATGACCAAACGTTGAGTAAGACCTGTTCGCCGCCTATGGCAGGGGTAATTTTGCTGAAAATGGTTTCATCTTCGCCAAATCCGTGTATGAATAAGATACGCATGAGTTAAATTTTTTAGTCGTAGCATGGACTTTAGTCCAATGCCATTAAGCTAAGGAATCTAAAAAAAAGGTAAAAAACAACGCAAAGTATAGCTAAAAGCCCCGTTAGGGGTGCAATATTGGTAAGAAACGCTACGGCAAGCCGTACTAAGCCCCTTTAGGGCAATGCCATTAAGCTAAGGATTTACAGTTAGATTTATTCGGGGTTTATGTAGAGACGTTGCACTGCAACGTCTTGGGTTTAGTCGTTTTTTTGACCACAATTAAGACGTTGCAGTGCAACGTCTCTACGAAAACCTCGAATATATCCTAACATTAGGAACTATAAATCCTTAGCTTAATGGCATTGCCCTAAAGGGGCTTTTTTACCCTACTATTTACTTGATTCCTTAGCTTAATGGCATTGTACTAAAGTCTGTGCTACGAGATAAGGAAATGATAAATGATAAATTTGCAAACCAATGATTATCAATGAATTATAAAATTTAATTAGATACTTTATTCTTTATCGATTCCTAATAGAATAATCTTCTACATTTATTTTTTGAGTTTCTTTTCTAAATTGCACTGTCAAGCGGGGATATAGCGTTGTATTACGTCCAAATTTATTCATATACCAACTTTTGCATCCCGAAGCCCAAACAGTTCCGTCAAATTGTTTTTGAACAGATTCATTATAGACTTTTTGTATCAAGGGTTTTACATTCAAATAAGCTTTTTCACCGCTTTTCTCCAATACGTTGAGGTAGTCGAGTACGTAATTCATTTGCGATTCCATGATGTGTATAACGGAATTGTGCCCCAAACCTGTATTCGGACCTAACAAAAAAGCCAAATTGGGATAGCCTGAAACGGTTGTGCCATGATAGGCTTGTGCCCCAGTTTTAGCCCATTCATCAATCAAATTTGTTCCCTCTTTATTAATTATCTTCATATAAATGGCTACATCGGCTGCTTCAAACCCTGTTGCAAAAATAATTATATCTACTTTATGTTGTTGTCCGTCTTTGGTAATGAGGCTATCAGCCGTTATTTTTTCAATATTTTCTGTTATCAGAGTGACATTCGGGCGATTGAATGTTGGATAATAGTCGTCGGATACCAAAATTCTCTTACAACCCATTTTATAGGGAGGGGTCAGTTTTTGACGAATTTCTGGGTCATGAACTTCTTTTTTCAGTTTTTGCAAAGACATAAATTCGGCTAATTTATAGATATTTTTATTGCCAATAAAAGCTTTACCGAGGAATTCATTTATCCAATAAAATGCTTCACGTATCCCTTTTTGCATAAAAGGAGCGTGTTTAAATAAGGCTTTTTCAAAACCGCTAATTTTTCGATCGTCTCGAGGTGCTACCCAAGCGGGTGTGCGTTGAAAAACGCTTAAATGCGCAACTTCTGAGGCAATAGTGGGCACTATTTGAATGGCACTTGCGCCCGTGCCTATGATAGCCACGCGTTTGCCTTTTAATTCACAGCCACTATCCCATTCGGAAGAGTGAAATTTTTTACCCTTAAAAGTATCCAATCCTTGAAAATTGGGAATGACAGGACGGTTTAAAGGACCCGTAGCGGAGAGGATAAGTTTTACATTTGTGCGTTTGCCTGTACGGTCGGTGACTTGCCAAAGTCCGTCTGATTCTATAAATTTTATTTCAACGATATCGCTATTCAAGCGAATGTGTTGTGCTAAATCATTATTAGCGACCACATTTTTTAGGTAATTCAAAATCTCAGGTTGTCTTGAAAATTTATAATTCCATGCCGGATTGGGTTCACTGGCAATGGAGTAGAGATGGGAAGGCACGTCGCAAGCACAACCGGGATAGGTATTGTCACGCCAAGTGCCGCCTATTTCAGCAGCCCTTTCAAAAATGATGAAATTGTTTTTACCTGCGTTTTTAAGTTTTAAAGCGGCAACAAGACCACCGAAACCTGCACCAATAATACCTACTTGATAATCTGTTTTCATTGAGGAACATTATAACGTTTAGTAAAACCAAAATTGCTCACAGAGGGCACAGAGGTATCACAGAGAAATTTTTTTAAAAAAATCCTTATTTTCTCTGTGATACCTCTGTGTCCTCTGTGAGCAAATAAAAATACTGAGGGGTCTTTAACGCCTTATTTTTTATAAGGATTTGTAAAAATTTTTTCCAATTGCCCTTTCAGAATACGCGTATAAGCAATAGGAAATAAACGAATAACAAGGCTGAATAATTTTCCATAATACCTTCATCTTCCCATACCTATCAAAGATAAGGGCAGACGGAATAATGAAATAAGGCACTATTTTTTTACTCATACGGACAAAATTAAGGGTTTCAAATTGAAAAAACAGATTTTACACTTGGTTTTACACTATTTTACAAGATATTAACCCTTGTTGCTTTAATTTCTATTAGTTTTGTTTTGTTCTTTAAATTTTTTCATTAAAAATTATCTGTCATGAAAGTAAAAATAAAATATTTATTCATGGGCTTAATCATAGCCTTAATGTCTGATAGTGTTAACGCACAAAACAGCAATGTGTCTTATCTTAATTTGATAAAACTCAATGAGTGGTGGAATAATTCGGCTGTTAGAAACGCCAGAGAAGTCATGCAAGACAATGAGTTTGAGTGCCATCAAATAGGAAACAACACCGATTTTCATGCAAACCCCTTATTGCTGAATGGTAAAATTTTGGACTATGGCAATTTTAGCTTCAATAGTAAAGGGGTTTTGACGGTCGTAAAAGGAAAACCGGGAAGCGCTGAAGCCACACCTATTCCTTTTTTTGTTTCTATCCGTCGAGACGGGAAAGTGCTTGAAGATAAAAAAATGCCGTTTTTAAATAAAACACTGTATAAAGTGAGCCTTTCTGAGATATTTCCTTTTAGTGAACATGAAGATGTGCTGATTATAAAACCTGCGCGGGAAGAAGATTGCAAAGCCAAAAGAATTTTAAAATTATTGGGAGGCTGTTAAAATTATATCAACAATGAAAAAAAAGTATGTATTCGTAGCGATTATTTTCCTTTTCGCTTTTGAAACTGATGTTTCAGCGCAAAACAAATTCAACAATTGTTCTGCCGTTTTTTTAAATCAAAAATTAGTGGTGGATGATTATTCCCCTACTGGAAAATGTGTTGTAAAATCAACCGATACAGGGCAGTTAACCGTTTCAACAGCTACTTTTGAAAATGATAAATGGCTGGCAGGCGATAAAATAGATTTCAAAATTACCGTTCGAGATGGCAGAACTAAAACAATGCTCTCTTTTTCGGATGCAACGTATCAAACCATTGATATTAAAAAAGTTTTAGCGAAATGCCAAAAAGGAGATTATATTCTGATAAGTATTGTAAAAGATGAATATGCGTTGCCGCATAATGAGATATTGGTGGAATAGAATTTTTTTTAAACACAAAGGAACAAAGAGACACAAAGTTAGATGTTGTTACTATTTTGATAGGGCTATTAAAATTTTATTGTCAACATGCAACTTTGTATTCCTTTGTTCCTTTGTGTTTAAAAAAAACGACTATTTATACCCCAAAATATCCAATTTTTCATCACAAAACAGATAATCATGCTCAATATTAGAAGCCACTATGACAAGTTTTTCTTGTGTTGAAATGTTTAAAACATAGTCATTGACCAAATTTTGATACCATTCCACACCTTGTGCATCGAGGTTTGTGGTCGGTTCATCGAGTAAAAGAATAGGTGTTTCAGAGCAAACAGCAAGGGCAAGTTTGAGCCGTTGTTTCATGCCCGATGAAAAGAAGCGAATTTCTTTGTTTTTTGATTTTTGAAAGCCTAAAAGGTCAATCAAAGCGTTAGTTTTTGCTGTGGAAGTGCTGCCAGATAGCTTTTTACTGAGGGGTTTAAATTTTGAGTGAAAAGCGATTATTTCACTCAAAGTCAGTTCTTCTATCAAGTCAATATAAGGCGCGGCATAGCTGATAAGGGGATAAACAACATCACTATCCGTTTTTTTATCCTTGTTGTAAAACGTAATTTGCCCCGCAGATGGGGTGAGATGTCCACTCAAAATTTTCATCAAAGTAGATTTGCCCGAACCATTGGGCCCGAGCACAGCGTAGGATTTTCCGTTTTCAAAGGTATGAGACAGGTTTTTAAAAATCCATTCGTAGCGGAAGCGTTTGCCAATTTCTTTCAATTCAATCATATACCCTTATTCTTATTTTGAAAGAGATTTAGGGTAAGATTTTTAAAGAAATTTTGATAGGATTTTGATTTTTTTTGCAAAAAAAATCAAAATCCTATCAAAATTTCATTAAAAATCTTACCCTAAATCTTCGCACAAATTATTTCAACAATTCAACCTAATCTTCTTCCACCTCCTTCAAAACAGCCTTAGCATTTAGCGTTTTATAGCCTTTAATCAATCCCCGTTTAGATTGGCTTAAAAAGTCAATAATAATAGCTTTTTCAGTAGTTTCGGGCAAAGTAAGTTTAATTTGCTCAACCGCTTGACGGAAATTGTAACCCTGTACAAAGAGAATGCGGTACACATCCCGAATATTGTCAATTTGTTTTGCCGAATAGCCATGACGTCTCAAACCCACCCGATTCACGCCCGCATACGACAAAGGCTCACGTGCAGCCGTAATAAAAGGCGGCACATCACTTCGCACCAAAGAACCACCGCCGACCATGACATCATTGCCAATTTTGACAAATTGATGCACGGCTGTCAAACCGCCCAAACGCGCATAATCGCCAATATCTATATGCCCCGCCAGCGTAACATTGTTGGCAAGTATCACATTATCGCCGATGGTGCAATCATGTGCCACGTGGGCATACGCCATGATGAGGCAATTTTTACCAATCACGGTGCGCCAATTCGCCGTAGTACCGATATTGAGGGTACAATATTCCCGAATCGTGGTATTATCGCCTATTTCAAGAAAAGTTCTTTCACCTTTATATTTCAAATCTTGGGGACTCGAGCCGACGATAGCGCCTTGAAAAATTTTACAGTTTTTACCAACACGCGCGCCATCCATGATACAGACATGAGAAGCAATCCAAGTACCTTCGCCTATTTCGACATCAGCCGCAATGGTCGTAAAGGGTCCGATTATTACGTTCTTGCCAATTTTGGCATCGGGATGTATAACACTAAGATTGCTATGGCTCATGTTAGTTGTTAAAGGCACAGCGTTTGCTTGTACCGTGTGTTGGTTTTGAAACCTTCTCTCTTTAGGCGTCTCTTTCAGCAGTAAGCCTTCCGAATTTGACAGCTTATGGTGGTTTTTAATCACTTTATTGATAGCTTTTAAAACAATGACTTAAGGTCTTTTCTGAATCATGGCAGTCAATTCTGCTTCGGAAACAAGTTTATTGCCAACATAGCAATAGCCTTGCATGTGAACGATGCCTCGGCGAATGGGGTCAATCAGTTCCATTTTGAAAATCAAGGTATCGCCCGGCACGACTTTATCTTTAAATTTACAATTATCTATTTTTAAAAAATAAGTATCCCAAACCTCTTCATCGGGCGTGTTAGCAAGTGCTAAAATACCACCCGTTTGGGCTAAGGCTTCTACTTGTAAAACACCGGGAAAAACAGGATTATCTGGAAAATGCCCTTGAAAAAACCATTCATTCATAGTGACACTTTTGACCCCCACAACCCTTGTTTCAGACATTTCAATGATTTTATCCACCAATAAAAAAGGGTAGCGGTGGGGTATTTTTTTCATTATCTGAACCGTATCCATCACAGGTTTGGCATTGGGGTCGTAATGCGGAATACCTTGCAATTTGCGCTGTTCGAGGTAGTGTTTTTTCAATAATTTAGCAAAAGCCACGTTGGCTGTATGCCCCGGTTTGGTAGCAACTATTTTACCTTTAATCGGCTTACCCACGAGGGCTAAATCGCCCATTACATCCAAGAGTTTATGCCGCGCGGGTTCGTTTTCAAAACGCAAATCGGTGGTATTTAAGATGCCTTGACGCTCAATTTTTACCTCTTTTTTACCCAATTTTTCTGCTAAATCTTGCAAGGCTGTTTTATCCATCAATCTATCCACAACCACAATCGCATTGTCCAAATCCCCGCCTTTTATAAGCCCTTGACCTATCAATTGCTCCAACTCATGCAAAAAAACGAAGGTGCGACAAGGTGCAATTTCAGCAGCATACCCCCCCTCTCCAAAGGAGTCCTTTCGGACAGTATTTGACGTAAAATTGGATGAAAAAGAAGCGTATTGATGACCCAAAACAGGGGAGTTGAAATCAATCATCACAGTAAGCTCATAATCTTTTGAAGGGAGTGCCAGCAATTCTGTCCCCGTTTCTTCATCTTTATAGGAAATAGGCTCCTTTATTTCAAAATACTCGCGGTTACTCTCTTGTTCAGTTCTGCCTGCTTTTTGAAGCGCGTTGACAAAGGACGTTGCCGAACCATCCATAATAGGCAATTCGGGTCCATTAATTTGCATCAATACATTGTCAATACCCATTCCAACAAGAGCGGAAAGTGCATGTTCAACCGTATTTACTTGAGCTTCTTCGCTTTTAAGGGTTGTCCCCCTATTGGTTGAAATAACTTTGTGCGCATCCGCCGCTATAATCGGTGCGCCTGCCAAGTCTATTCTCTGAAATTTATACCCATGTCCAGCAGGTGCGGGCTTGAAAGTCATTAATACATTCTGACCTGTGTGAAGCCCTACGCCTTCCACTGACACTTCTTCTGCTATCGTACACTGTTTCATACAGATTATTAATCGTTTTTGGTATCAAAAATATGCGCAAAGATACACTTTTCGTTACTATTTATTATACTCCAAGTTATCTCATTATTTAGCTTTTTGAAACCTTACTTAAAATTTAACTTAAATATTTTTATTAGGAATACAAAACATAAACAATTAATTATTTAGTGTTTTTGCTTTGCTAATCTTTAAATTTGCTCTTTCAATAAATCTTAAAAGTCGAATCCCTTAAATGAAAATAATATCAACATTACTAAAACTCTTTTTTACTTATGCTTGCTCTCTTTCCACCACCGCTACTTTTGCGCAAATGGTAAACGGCAGTGACACGCTTTATGGCAACGAATGGATCAATTATACACAATCTTACTATAAAATCCCTATTGCACAGAACGGTATTTATCGCCTCACCGCTGCGCAACTCCAAGCAGCAGGTATTCCCATTAACACCCTAAACGCCAATCGGTTTCAGCTTTTTTGTAGAGGGCATGAAGTCCCTATTTTCACCAATACTGAGGGGGGGGCTATTGACAATAATTTTATAGAATTTTATGGTGAAAAGAATAAAACGCAATTAGATACCTTTTTGTATAAAAATGGCAGTCAAGATATTCTAAATCTTGAAATCAGTGCTTTCACAGATACCGCTATATATTACTTAACTTGGCAAAATGCGCCTTCTATGCAGCGTTATGCTGTGCAAACCAATATACTGGCTAATTTGCCCGAAAAAGAAACGGCGTTTTTACATACTTTAAAATATAATTACAATCAAGCGTTTGTTTTGCCGCAACTCGGTGGCGGTGTCTCTCTACCCGAATTTGAACAGGGGGAAGGCTTTGGTTCCAATTTCACTGCTAAATTTGACCTTGTTTTAATGCCTACTAACCGCGTCAACAATCAAAACAGCGTTTTAGAATTGCGTTATGTCACGGATTTTGGAAGCCATATTACCGAAATTAAAGTGAATAATACGCTTATGGAAAAAGATACAGCAGGGCATTTTGCTGTAAGAGATAAAAAATTGGTCTTAAATGCTGCCAATATGTCCCCTTCTATACCCCTCAGTATAACAGGCACTTTTGACCCAACCGATTTTTATTCGGTCGCAACCGTGTCTCTCAC
>JAYUQN010000318.1:0-4925 GCA_043756725.1 Saprospiraceae bacterium | reverse complement strand
TGCTAAATTGTTGTATTGTTGTATTGCTATAAAGCGTTAACAATTTATATCACGCTGAAAATCAATATGGAAATTAAAAATACGATAATCAACCTCGTTGCCAACGCTAAACTCGACCAAGCCCTTGATGAATTTATCAAGTGGGCAAGTGTGAGTGATAAGGATTTGAACAATCAACTCATTCTTATCAAAGGGCAATTGAACTCTTTGAAACGGCAGGAAAATTTGGGGATGATGTCATTTTCAGATGCCGCTCGAGATAGGGCACGGATAGCCAACTCTGTTTTGGAAATGTCCAATCAAATTGGGGCAAATATTCCTCCTCCTCAACCTACGGAAACAAAAAATACCAATACAAACACCCATTCAAAACCACCGCAAGAAATCGCCATCACTACAAAAAACAATATCTTGTTTCTTGCATCCAATCCCGTTGATACCTCAGAGTTGGATTTAAAAATGGAGTTTTCTAAAATTCATTCAAAACTCCAAGATTCAATTTATGGATTAAAGGCAGCTTGGGCTGTGACCCCCGATTCTTTGCAAGACGCTATGCTCACATATGAACCTCGAATTATCCATTTTTCTGGTCATGGTTCTGGCAGTGGTGAAAGCGGACAAAGAGCCATGCAAAGACCAGAATCTGAGCCTGCTGGTATTTATTTACAAACTGAAAAAGGAACAAGTCAATTGGTTTCAGGTGATGCTTTAGCCAGTTTATTTGAAGTTTGCGCCAGTATTTTTAATTTAGAAGTGGTTTTACTCAATGCTTGCCATTCGGAAGAGCAAGCTAAAGCTATTTTTGCAGCTGGCATTCCTTATGTAATTGGCATGAATACAGCCGTTTATGACGATTCTGCTATTGAATTTGCTACGGGTTTCTATAGAGGTTTAGCTAAAACGGGAAAAGTAGATATTGCGTTTAAGTTGGCAGTAGCTGCCATAAAAATGAAAGGTTTAAAAGGGATTAGTACGCCTGTTATCTATAAAAAATAAAAAAAACTTCACAAGCTTTTTTTCGTAAAATTTAACGTTAGCAATTTTAAAACGACTACATTAAACAACTAAAAATCACCCTGTAATGATGACAAAACAATCCCATTCCAAAGCTCAAAATCCGAAAACCGAAACACAAAACCCGCAATCCGATGCCCCCCTCAGTATTTTGTGCATCGCCAGCTTTTTCAAAGGAGAAGCCTTTATGCGGGGTGCAAAAGCCTCTGGTTGTACAGTTTATTTGGTGACGTCCAATCAATTGCGCGATGCAGCTTGGCCCCATGAAAGCCTTGACGAAATTTTTTACATCAATGATGTGAATGGTGAAAAAGGCAATTGGAATACAGACGAATTGATAGCGGGAACAGCTTGGCTGATGCGTTCCAAAAAAATTGACCGCATTGTGTCTTTAGATGATTTTGATGTTGAAAAAGGAGCGGCTTTGCGGGAACATTTCCGCATACCGGGCATGGGACAAACAACCTGTCATTATTTCCGTGACAAATTGGCGATGCGTATTCAAGCGCAAGATAAAGGCATCAAAGTGCCCCGTTTCACGGCTCTTTTCAATGATGAAACCCTCAATCATTATTTGGATACAGTTGTTGCCCCCTGGCTTATCAAACCGCGCGGTGAAGCCTCCGCTACGGGCATCAAAAAAGCGCATAACAAAGAGGAAGCATGGCAAATTATCAACGAATTGGGTGAAAAACGGCATCAATATTTGATTGAGCAGTTTCGCCCGGGCGATGTGTATCATGTGGATGCTCTGAGCCTTGACAACAAAGTGATATTCTGTCGGGTCAGCCGATATTTGAGTACGCCTATGGAAGTGGCGCATGGTGGCGGCGTGTTTCGTTCCATTACTGTTGAGTTCGATTCTGAAGATGATATACAATTGCAAAAACTCAATACCGATGTCATGCAAGCGTTTGGCATGAATTATTCAGCTTCACATACCGAATTTATCAAAGACCGTGCAACGGATGAATTCATCTTTTTAGAAACAGCCAGTCGTGTAGGGGGTGCTAATTTGGCTGAAATGGTCGAGTTTTCATCCGGCATAAACCTTTGGTACGAGTGGGCGAAAATAGAAGCGGCTGTGGCAAGGGGTGAAAAATATAAGTTGCCAAAAGTTAAGCAAGATTATGCAGGCATTGTGGTTTCCCTTTCCAAGCATCAACACCCTGATACAAGTGGTTTTACAGACAATGAAATCGTTTGGCGCATGAATAAAGAGCACCACATCGGCTTGATTGTGCAATCTGATTCTCAAAAACGGGTTTTAGAATTATTAGATAATTATACGCAACGGATATTTAATGAATATCATGCGTCTGAACCTGTGCCTAATAAATGGGCAAATTGATAAAAATACTGTCCGATCCGAAGGGATTCCTATGGAAAGGGACTCCTATGTCCAAAGGACTCCTTTCGGAGGAGAGGGGGGTTACTTATCGTTAAAAATCCACTTTTATTACAATATTCCCTGTAAAATCCTGTTTTATAAAAGGCTTCTGAAATTTGCTACCTTTGCAAGTCAGAAGCCTTTTGCAATAATTTGATTATCAACGATATATAGACTTATGCGTAAAATTTTACCTCTTTTATCGCTCCTCCTTTTTTCAGCTCCTACCCTGTTGGCGCAAGGCGATGTAAAAATCGGACAGTGGCGCACATACCTCCCTTATCATGTCGGCAACTATGTTACACAAAGCAATACACATGTGTATTGGGCAACGGGTTTGTCGGTTTTGAAAATGGATAAAGGCGATTTTTCACTTGAAAGATTGGATAAAAGCAATACCCTCAGCGAAGTGGGCACAAACCTCGTGCGTTTCAACAAAGCCAATAATACCTTGATGGTGGTTTTTAAAAACAGTGCTATTGATTTGGTGAAAACAGATGGCTCAACCAAAACGCTGAATGATATTAAAAACAACCAAAGTATCATCGGTGATAAAATAGTATATGATGTGTTTTTCAGCAACGATACGGCTTATTTAGCCTGCAGTTTTGGCATTTTAAAATTGGATATGAAACGCAATGAGTTTGTTTTCACCACTTTCACCAAGCAACGGGTTTACAGCGTAGCCGCTTATAATGGTCAAATATATGCGGCTACTGAGGGGGGTATTTTTACCGTAAAAAACGATAGCCGTGTGAATATTTCAGATTTCAGACAATGGCGTTTGCTCACCACTGCCGATGGATTCCCCCCTCAGTATGCCAGTAATGTTTTGAGTGTTTTCAATGAAAAACTGTATTTTTCAATCAATGATACGCTTTTCACATTTCAAAATAATACACCCCTCCGTGTTTTCAGCAGAGATAATAATAAAATTAAGTTCTTGACCGCCGAAGGAAATAACCTGATGGTGGGTTTCAGTTGCGGCAACGTTTGTGATGGCAAAGTTTTTTTATTAGATAAAAACCACCAAGTATCGCCCGTAGCTGATAATTGCAACGACCGACCCACGTATGGTGTAGAGGATGCACAAGGCAGGGTGTGGTTTGCAGATGATTATTTGGGATACCGTTTTTCAAGCAAAGCCAATATCAACTGTTCGACCCCCGAGTTTAATTCGCCCAATTTTTTCACTTCAAGCGATATAGCTGTATCGGACACATCGGTTTGGGTGGCGGCGGGTGGCGTTGAGGGAGTCAATGCAAGACTTTCAGCAGATGGCATTGCCAGCCTTACAAATGGGCAGTGGCGCAATATCAATCGAGGCAACAATCAAATTTTGTTAGATAGCTCAGCCGATTTAGATTTTTATCGTTTAGCTATCAATCCCCGCAACCGCAAAGTCTATGCTGGTACATATTGGGGTGGTTTGGTGGAGATTGAAAACGGCAAAGTGGCTAAAATTTATACTGATAAAAACTCAACGCTGCAAGGGGCGATAGGTGATGAAAGTCGGGAACGTATAGGCGGTTTGGCTTTCGATAAAAAAGGCAATTTGTGGGTAAGCAACAGTAGCGCACCGAGTCCCATTGTGGTTTTAAAAGCCGATAATAAATGGCTAAAAATGCAAGCTGCCCCTTTGGGAGCCAATACAACTTTTCAATTGGTGATAGACAGTGTGGGCTTCAAATGGCTTGTGGTGGGTGGCGCGCAATCGGGTCTCTTGGTGTTTGACGAAGGCAAAGACATTGACAATTTGGGCGATGACCGTATGCGTTTTCTGGATAATGGCACATTGCCGACGGAGTTGCAAAATGCCCGCATAAATTGCATTGCCGTTGATTTAGATGGACGTGTTTGGGTAGGCACATCAAGCGGTATAGCCGTTTATGAATGTGGCAATGACCCGTTTAGAACGGCTTGCAAAGGACGTTTGGTTGTTTCAGCCTTAGATGGCATCGGTGAATATTTGTTGAAAGATAAAAGTGTAAACTATATCGCTATTGATGGGGCAAATCGCAAATGGTTTGGCACATCGGTTGGCATATTTGTTCAATCTGCTGATGGCAAAGAAGAAGTAGCAAAATTTAATACAGAAAACAGCCCGCTTTTGAGCAATAACGTCACCGCTTTGGGTATTCGTCAAACAACGGGTGAGGTTTTCATCGGCACAGACAAAGGGATGATGTCCTACCGCACCGATGCTATAACAGGTTTTGAGTTCAATAAAGATACAGCGTATGCCTATCCCAATCCTGTTCGCCCCGACTATCAAGGACCCATCGCCATAAAAGGGCTTGCGAGAGATGCGAATGTGAAAATAACAGATGTGAATGGCACGGTGGTGTATGAAACCCGTTCACTAGGCGGTCAAGCGATTTGGGATGGGCGAGATTTTTCGGGCAGGCGCGCGAGTACGGGCGTGTACCTCGTTTTTGCCACCAATACTCGGAATTTGGATGCGGGGGATGCTGTGGTGGCGAAGATTTTGTTTATTAATTGAGGGCTTTTACTGAGGGGG
>JAYUQN010000317.1:0-4931 GCA_043756725.1 Saprospiraceae bacterium | reverse complement strand
AATCAAGAACTTATCCAATATTTAAGAGCAAAAATGCAAGCCATAGACCGTGTGAAACTTTATGATGAAGGTTCGCAGTTGTGCAATATTTTGACTTTTAGAGTCGGCAATTTGCCGCTTGAAACCATTCAAACAGCTTTGAAAGCAGCTAAAATAAATGCTTCTGTTACACCTAAGACTTTTGCTCAAATTGATTTTGAGCGCAAAGGGATAGATTGGGCGGTGCGTTTTTCACCACATTATTATAATACCAAGGAGGAAATGGATAGGGTCGTGGCGGTGTTAGAAGAATTGCCTTCTAAGCCAACCACGATTGAAAATACTTTCCATCATCTATCGCCAAAGCTTCTTCTGTGATACTTAAGGGTCTAAAAGTATCAATCATTACAGCCAATTCTTCGGTAGAGGTTTTACCAATGCTTCGTTCATACGCTCCGGGGGCGGGTCCATGTGGAATGCCACTTGGGTGGAGCGTGATATGCCCTTGCTCGATATTGTTGCGGCTCATAAAATCACCATCTACATAGTATATCATTTCATCGGAATCAATATTGGAATGGTTGTAAGGCGCGGGAATACTGAGGGGGTGGTAATCGTAGAGCCTCGGGCAAAAGGAACAGACCACGAATGCCTTCGTTTCAAACGTCTGATGCACAGGCGGCGGTTGATGCACACGTCCTGTTATGGGTTCAAAATTGTGGATTGAAAAACCGTAAGGGAAATTATAGCCATCCCAACCCACCACATCAAAAGGGTGAGTAGGGTAGAGCAGGTGGTGCAATTGCCCTTGTTTTTTGATTTTTAGGGTGAAATTCCCTTGTGTATCGTGGGTTTCAAGGTCGTGAGGGAGCTTATAATCCCGTTCACAAAAAGGTGAATGTTCTAATAATTGTCCGAACCAATTGCGATACCGTTTGGGGGTGTAAATGGGGTGAAAAGATTCGGCGTAGAGCAAGCGATTGTCAGCCGTTTTAAAATCAATTTGATAAATCATGCCACGTGGAATGACGAGATAATCACCATATTCAAAATCAATATTCCCTAAAAAGGTTCGCAATGTGCCTGTCCCTTTGTGTATAAAAAGCAATTCATCGGCGTCCGCATTTTTATAAAAATAGTCCCGCAGCGATGTTGTAGGAGCGGCTAAACCAATATGGATATCGGTATTGACTAAAAGGGGTATGCGACTCTCCAAATAGTCCGCTTTGGGTGGTATGTGAAAACCCTGTAAAAGCCGCGCCGTTATGTTTTTTTCAACCGCAATTTTAGGGCGCACATCTTCGGTTTTCACAATATCTCGCACCATAGTGGGGCGATTAATTTCATACATTAGCGTAGACATGCCGTCGAATCCGACTGTTCCAAACAGTTGTTCGTAATACAATTCACCATTTTCTTTACGGAATTGTGTATGACGTTTGGGCGGTATTTTACCGAGTTTGTGGTAAATGGGCATTGTTATTTTAATGATAAATGATGAATTATGAATGATAAATGTGTGTATATTCATTATTTATCATTCATAATTCATCATTAAGTTAAAGATTTCCTCGTCTCGCTTGCTCCCTTTCAATGGCTTCAAAAAGGGCTTTAAAATTACCTTTTCCAAAGGATGTTGCGCCTTTTCGTTGAATAATTTCAAAGAAAAGCGTCGGACGGTCTTCAACGGGTTTGGTGAAAATTTGGAGCAAATAGCCTTCTTCATCTCTATCTACTAAAATATTGAGGTCTTTCAAAGCCTTAATGTCTTCATCAATAGCACCGACGCGGGCTAAAAGATCGTCATAATACGTTTCGGGCACGTGCAAAAACTCGACACCGCGTTTGCGTAATTCACTGACCGTGTGTAAAATATCGTTTGTGGCAACCGCAATATGTTGCACACCAGCCCCATCATAAAAATCCAAATATTCATCTATTTGCGATTTGCGCTTGCCTTCTGCGGGTTCGTTGATCGGAAATTTGATGAAACCATTGCCATTGCTCACCACTTTTGACATCAAAGCGGAATATTCCGTTGAAATATCTTTATCATCAAAAGTCAGCAACAGTTTGAAACCCATCACGTCTTCATAAAATTTTACCCATTTATTCATTTCACCCAAAGGCACATTGCCCACGCAATGGTCAATATATTGCAAACCGACATCCGACTTATCCGAATGGACTCCTTTGGAGAAAGACGCAGACGTTCGGGCTTGATAATGCGGTAAAAAAACGCCTTGATAATTGTGCCTTTCAACAAAAGTATGAATCGTATCGCCATACGTTTTGATAGAAGCCATCACCATTTCACCGTCTCCATCTTGAAAATACTGAGGGGGGGTCACAGGCGTTGCACCTCGACTAACGGTTTCGGTGAAAGCCGATGTGGCATCCTCTACCCATAAAGCTAAGACTTTTACGCCATCACCATGCTTGCGCACGTGTTCTGAAATCTCAGAATCTGGTTTCAAAGAAGTGGTCAAAACCAAGCGAATTTTACCTTGTTTCAACACATAAGACGCGCGGTCACGCACACCTGTTTCAGGACCCGCATAAGCAATGAGTTCAAAACCAAAAGCGGATTCGTAAAAACAAGCGGCTTGTTTGGCATTGCCGACATAAAACTCGATGTGGTCGGTGCCTTTTAAAGGTAGAAAATCGAGGTTTTTTGCTATGGATACTGTCCCTAAGGACTCCTTTGGAGAGGGGGTGCTGATAAGTGTTTCCATTGTATATAATTTAGTTTTATTTTACTACTAAACGTTACAAAATTGATAAGGTTTTTTGAAAGATGCTTGAAAATTGTGAAATTGATAAAAACAACTAACTTTGCACAATGGAAAACTAAAACTTTACCCTAAACTTTTGCTTGATTCATCTCCAAAGCCTTTGGATAGTTTTTTACACCAATCCAATAGCTCACTGTCGTGGCTATTCCACCCACAATAAGCAAAGCTACAAGCGAGTATTTTATCATTTTTTCATCTTGAAATATAAAATCGGTGAAAAAAGCCACCAGTAAGGGACCCAAACCCATGCCGATAATATTGATGAAAAACAGGAAAATCGAAGACGCTAAGGCACGTACACGATTAGGCATAATCTCTTGCACAGCCGCCGCCGAAGACCCCAAAGGCATAGCTGTAAAAAACGCAGGTATCGCCAAAGACAATAAAATCATATAGGGGTCGCTGAGTAAAAAATTGCAACAAGCTGCTAAAGTGCCGATGCCTGAAATCAAACCAACCCGCACTTTTCCATCCGCTTGCCCCCGTTTTGAATATCTATCTGCGAGCCAACCGCCTGTTAAAACACCCAATGCAGAGAAAATAGTCACGATTAAGCCATAACTCAAACCCGTTTTTTGCATCGTCCAACCGAAGGTGCGTACAAAATAAGTCGGTATCCAAGCCGAGGAGCCATAGACTGTAAAAGCGGTGAAAGATGTGCCAATACTGATAGCAAGATAGGCTTTGCGTTGCCGCCAAATCATAGCTAAGGCTTCTTGAAGTGTGGGTTCTGCTGCAGAAATGCCTTTAATAAGGGTGTCTTTACGCATCGGTTCTTTCACCGTGAGCATCAAAAGCGCAATGAAAAGACCGGGCAAACCGATGTAAAAAAATAGCAATTGCCATGGATATATTTCGCCAAAAATAGGGACATTCACCATACCACTTGTAGGCAAAGTTGAAATCAAACCCGCGCCAATGACGATTGATAAACCCATCCCCAGAAAAACGCCCATCGAGTAGGTACTCAAAGCCGTTGCCAATTTATTCTTCGGAAAATAGTCGGTTATTATAGAATATGACGAAGGCGATAACGTTGCTTCTCCCACGCCTACGCCCATACGAGCGAGGAAAAATTGACCATAACTGTTGATGCCGCCACACATAGCGGTCATGACGCTCCAAACAGAGACGCCTGCAATAATGATATTGCGCCGATTGTATTTATCCGCCAAATGCCCTATTATAATGCCAAAAAGCGTATAAAACAAAGCAAAACTCAAACCCATGAGCAAGCTCATTTGGGTATCCGACAAGTGCAAATCCCGTTTAATGGGTCCCACCAACAAGGATAGAACTTGGCGGTCGATGAAAGAAGAGATGTTGGCAAGCATCAAAATAAAGACGACATACCAAGCGTAGGATAATGATTTTTCGTTTTCCATTTTTAAGTAGCTTCGGCTTCAGCCGAATCCGTTTAAACGGCTTTAGCCGTTGAGTATTAATAAATAATATTTCGGAATTATCTACTTTGTAGTACAAGCTTTGTAGTACAAGCGCACATTTAGGAAATTTTAAAAATTTCCTAAATGTTGATAATCAATAATATTTTCTACAACACCTTATAAAACCGCAACAAAACATGGTCAGCCATCCGTGCCCCCGTTGAAATAACAACCGCCTTATTGAGCCACGCATATTTCCCTTCTGCTACTTCAAAAACAGCAGCCGTTCGCATATAATATTCCTTGGGATCCACTTTTTCACCCTTCGCCATACGGGCTAAAACTTCGGGTTTAGCATGGCGAATCCCTTTGTTTTGGATATAAATCAAGACACCATCGTCGGTTTTTAAGGTATAACGCGCGTCTAAATCAGCACTGCCATCTGCCCTAACGGTTTGCCAATCAGCACCCCCTGATAAAATAGTGCCTTTAATATTTTTACCTTCAAACGTGCCACCTGTGATATTAATGATGCGGCGTTTGCCATAAGTGGTGATGCCGAGTTCTTGAATAGGGTCGAGTGTTACCTTTGCTTCAAAGATAAATTCGAGGGAGGGTTCGGGTAAAGTTGTTTGGGCTTTGACGTTTTTAGATGTTGCCATGAGGGTGAAAAGGAGTAAAAAGTTGATTGAAAATTTCATTTTTTGCTTGTTTTATGTGAAAATACTGAGGGGGGTCACCGTAAAAAATCTTCTTTTTTAGTAAAATAATC
>JAYUQN010000316.1:0-4933 GCA_043756725.1 Saprospiraceae bacterium | reverse complement strand
GATTATCCCGTTGTGGGTGTCAATTGGCTTCAAGCCAATGAGTATTGCAAATGGCGTACTGACCGTGTAAATGAGATGATTCTCATTGAAAAAGGTATTTTGAACCCTGACCCGGAGCAAAAAAATGAGGCTGTTTTTAATACAGAATCTTATTTGGCAGGGCAATATCAAGGCAATGTGCGCAAAAACAAGAAAGATTTGCGGACTGGTACTGAGCGCGCTGTGCGTTACGAAGATGGTATCATGTTGCCTTCTTATCGTTTGCCAACAGAAGCTGAGTGGGAATATGCCGCTTTAGGTCTGCAAGGCAATATGGCTTCTACAAAAGATGAGCGTATCACCGACCGCCGTATTTATCCGTGGAATGGCAACACCGTGCGCTATCAACGTCACGACCGCAATCAAGGCGATATCTTAGCCAACTTTAAGCGCGGAACAGGTGACTATATGGGTATGGCTGGTAATTTGAATGACCATGCCTCTCACCCTGCACCCGTTCGTTCTTTCATGCCAAACGATTTTGGTTTGTATAATATGGCGGGTAACGTCAACGAATGGGTAATGGATATTTATCGTCCTACAACATCTATCTCTTTACGTGACGCCGACAACCACGACCTTAACCCTTTCCGTGGTAACGCTTTCAAAACCAAAGTGTTAGATGAAAATGGTAAACCTGTTGAAAAAGACAGTTTGGGTCGTATGCGTTACCGAGATGTAAAAGATGATGAGGTCGTGAATCGCGAAAACTATAAGCGTGCTACTTTATATGATTATAATGACGGTGATAAAGCGTCTAAATATTTGTCTTACGAAAACGAAGCCATGTATGATTATGGTAAGCGGACGCTCATAAGCGATAAGGCGCGTGTTATCAAAGGAGGTTCTTGGGCAGACCGTGCTTACTGGATTTCACCGGGTGCACGTCGTTTTAAAGATGAAGACAAATCAGACCGTTCCACTGGTTTCCGTTGTGCCATGACGCGTAATGGGGGACCTGCGGGCAATGAAGACGTGGGTGGTAATGTTTTCAAAAAATCTAAAAAGAAACCTAAGCAGAAAAAGTATAAATAGTCAATAGACTTATATTTTCTGAAAAGCCTCACTTTGCAATATTGTAAAGTGAGGCTTTTCGTTTTACCCCCCTCAGTATTTTAAATGGTTTTAATATTAATTTCAGCAAAGATTTAGGGTAAGGTTTTTGAAAAAGTTTGTTCCGATTTAGGTTTTTTGGAAAAAAACCTAAATCGGAACAAACTTTTTCAAAAACCTTACCCTAAATCTGGAAACTAAACAAAATGCTATTTGTGTTGTTTCAAGAATATTCCTAATCAAAACTTTATTGAAATGCCCAATTGGTTATTCTATTCTTTTATTACCTTATCTGCCGTTGTCGGCATGGAGTTTATGGCTTGGTTCACGCACAAATATGTGATGCACGGTTGGTTGTGGAAATGGCACGAAGACCACCATTTGCCACACCATGAAAAACAAGGATTTTTTGAAAAAAACGACCTTTTCTTCCTCGTTTATGCCATTCCGAGTATGTTTTGTTATATGTATGGCACGTTTGCTGAAAATTGGCGTGTGTTTTTCATAGGCGTGGGTGTTTCCATTTATGGTTTGATTTATTTTTTGATACACGACGTCTATATCCACCGCCGCTTCAGTTGGTTTCCTTTGTTGGACAATGCTTATTCAAGAGCTATTCTTCGGGCACATGGGACGCATCATGCCAAACGCACTAAAGAAGAAGGCGAATCGTTCGGGCTTTTGGTTGTGGCTACCAAATTTTTTAAAAAAAGAACGCATTGGAAAAAGCAAGTGAGCGACGAATATCAATCGCAATTGTGAATAAGATGTGAATAATATGTGGATAAAATATACTTTAAGAGTCCAATAAAAAACGACAATGAGCGTTTAATGGGCAATTCTTGATTTTTTCGAGGATTGCCCCTTTTTATTTTGTTTGACGAAATAAAAGTTTTTAATAATATTAAAACTTGTAAAATTTAACATATTTTATTTTTCACAAATAAAAATAAATTACTATAATTGCACTATAATTGCTTTTCAATCTTAACAATTGTTAAAACGTGTCAGATTCTTGACAATTAGAAAGAGAGTTGTATTTTTGCATCTTAATTTTTGAAACACTTATTATCAACTATAAAATCATTGAAATTACACAATCATTTTAAAAGGACGCAATATTATAAAAAATAGATGACGCGCATGAAGAAAATTGACTTTAGAACAAACAAACTAATTTTGAGCAAACTCATCAACAAAACAAATCAAATTAGAAAACGCACTGTGCCGTATTTGTTGAAAGTTAACCGCTTATTTAATCCAACTGCTATCGTTTCAACGCTTAAACCGGGTTTAACTCAAAGAGCCATCATTCAATTGACAGCCACTGTTGCCATTGCCACATCTGCTCTTTTCATAACGGAAGCCTCCAATTTGACTTCTTTTATGAGAGCTTCTAAGGCAGATAAACCTACTTTGGGTGCTTTGATGGTTGTTAACCCTACTATCAAATATGGTTTTGCCTTAGATACTTTTCATGTTATTGAGGCAAAGGTCAAGAAGGACGATATTTTTACAACCATGCTCATAAAGCGTGGGTTGACATATCGCCAAGCCGATAGCCTCGCAAAATCTGTGAAATCTTCTTACGATTTCGATAAAATTCAAGATGGTAAACCCTATACCGTTTTAATAAAAGACCCTCAAACAGGCTACGACCATCTTATTTTTGAGCCAGACCCTAAACGCTATTTTGTTTTCAATTTTAAGACCCCCTCAGTAAAAGAGGTGAAACGTCAAATTGAAGTGCGGGAGTTTGAAACCTCGGGTAAAATCAAAGAGCATCTTTGGGAAACTTTGGTTTCAAATGGGTTGAGTTATGAATTGACGGATATGGTTGAGGATGCTTTGAAATACCAAATAGATTTGAGAAAATTTCGAGAAGGCGATGAATATAAAATTATTTGGGATGAAGAAATCGTAGAGGGACGTGGTGTCGGTGTGAAAACCATGAAAGCCGCTTATTTCAAGAAATATGATGAAGAGAAACCCATATACGCTATTTATTACGACAATGGCAAGGAGAAAGGTTGGTACTCAAAAGATGGTTTGCCCATGCGCGACGGTTTTTTGAAATCCCCTTTGAAATACAGTCGCATTACCTCTTTTTATAGCTTAAACCGTTTCCATCCTATTTTGCATTACAATCGCCCCCATTTCGGAACAGATTATGCAGCCCCTCAAGGCACCCCGATTATGTCCGTAGCAGACGGTGTGGTCGAAGAAGCGCGCCATGGTGGTGGCAATGGCAATTTTGTTAAAATTAAACACCTCAAACCTTTCGCCTCGCAATATCTGCACATGAGCCGTTTTGCAAAAGGCATTCACCCCGGCACAAAGGTGAAGCAAGGCGAAGTGATAGGCTATGTGGGTTCAACAGGTTTGGCTACGGGTCCTCACGTTTGTTTCCGTTTCTGGAAAAATGGCGTTCAAGTCAATCATTTAAAAGAAAAATTGCCTCAAGTGTCCACTTTTTCAACTTCAGATAGAGATAAATTTAAAAACCTCAGCAATGAATTAATAGCCCGTTTGGATAGCGTACCGTTTTTGGATGATATGAGCCAAAAAGAAAAGAAGAAAGTATTTTTGGCTTTGCGGGGTAAGCCTTAGATTAAGTAAGTTATAAATTAAAGGTTGCTGTAATTTTTTGTGTGCAATAGGGCATTTTTTTACAATAACCTTGTTAAAATGAACCACGTAGAGACGTTGCACTGCAACGTCTCTACAATTGCCCACGAAAAATTACAGCAACAATTAAAGGGGCTATGATTTTTTTTGAAAAAAAAATCATAGCCCCTTTAATTTACAACTGCACGTTTATATTACTTATCAGTTCCTTCTTGCACATCAAACATATTTTCCCCTCTCTCTCGCAAGTGAAACTCGTTTGTTTGTTGGAAACGGCGATGCCTCGGCTCAAGAGTCTGAAACCAACAAATGTAGCAGTCATTAAAAATTGCGTTTCCTTATTGAATTTAAATTCAGCGACACCCGCCGTATCCGTTACGCCATATTGCCTCTTGGTGGTATCGGCGCGCTCTTTCAACACAATATTAGCTCCGATAATAGACGCACTATTGCGTTCGGTGAGTTTTATTTTTAAAGTCTGGGTTTGCGCAAAAGCATTTATTGAACAGATTGAAAACAGGACAGATAGGGTAATTAATAAGTTTGGCTTCATAAAAATTTAGGTATTTTATATTTTGAACAAGATGGACGTTAGGCAGAGAGATGACTAACTACGTCTTTTAAGACGTAGGCACAAGGTTAGAAATTATTTTGGCTTTAGCCGTGCATCTGTAAGGTGGGCGGCTAAAGCCAAATCAAGTCTTTTCGCTAAAACCTACGCCTTAAAAGGCATAGTTAGGCATCTGTGCGTAATATCGGTTATTTATCCTCAAATATAACTTGAATTTTTGAAGCGAAAATACCCCCCTCAGTATTTTTTATAAAAAAAGCGTTACATAATGAAATCGCATGTACCCAAAGCATTGGTTTGTTTTTCACCATTGTTTTGTTATCCTATTGAAACTTTTTACAAGATGATAACGTAGTGATGAAATATAAATATTGTAAAAAATATGTATTTCAAAAGTACCTTAAATTTGTTATATTTAGAAAATGAATATATATTTGTAAAGCATTTTGAAAAGCATTGGCTTAAACGTACTAAGTAGTTCAATTGAAATAAACGCTGTTATTGACTAACCACGTCCTTTAGGGCGTGGGCTGCGAATAGAGTTTATTTCAGGCTTTAGCCGCTTAACTTCTGGCATTTACATGACCGGCTAAAGCCTTAAAATAGTCTAATTTCCGCCCCACGCCCTAAAGGACGTGGTTA
>JAYUQN010000315.1:0-4950 GCA_043756725.1 Saprospiraceae bacterium | reverse complement strand
GTGAAAGGGCTTATTTGGGGACAAGGCTATGAATGGGAGACTTATGTGCCTTCGGTGAATCCGATAAGTTATGCCATGATGGGTCTTTTGCGGCAATTTCAAAGAACAGAGCAACAAATCTATGAAGTTGTTTCAATTTTGCTAAAAGAAGCGTATCATTGTGATTACAAACCCACAAATATGCCGAATAAATATTTGAACAATTAAAATCTAACCAATATGAATTCCTATCCAAGTATATTTAATGATGTGATTGGTCCCGTCATGCGAGGTCCTTCCAGTTCCCATTGTGCCGCTTCTTTGCGTATTGCCCGTCTGTGCAGAGACTTGATGGACGAGAATATCAAAGACATTTTGATTGAATTTGACCCCAATGGGTCATTGGCAACGACCCACAAAAGTCAAGGCTCGGATATGGGCTTATTTGGCGGTTTTTTAGGCTGGGAAGCGTATGATGAGCGTTTGCCAGAATCTGAAAAACACTTGATGACGGCAGGTATCAATGTCACTATTACTATTTGTGATATAAAAGCCGACCACCCCAATACTTACAAAATAAGGCTTAAAAATGGTAAAGAAACAAGGGATTTGACCGCTATTTCAACAGGCGGTGGCATGATTGAAGTCATTGAAATAGATGGCGTGGCGGTATCTATGGCAGGTGATTATTTTGAAACACTTATTTATTGTACAGACCCAGAGTTAATCATTCCCTACCTGAAAGCCTCTATTGCGTATGATGATATTGTGTTTCATAAAGGAGCTATAAGTTTTATTGAAATTAAATCACAAGCCGTATTAGATGCGGTTATTCTGGAAGAATTAAGCACAATGGACGAGGTGGCGTTTATAAAATGCCTAAAACCTGTGCTGCCTGTGATGGCTCGACACACTATGGAAGTGCCTTTTATCACCTGCAACGAAATGCTCGACTATAATAAAGGTAAAAATAAAACCTTGTGGGAATTGGCAGTGGATTATGAAGCAGCACGGGGCAATATTTCACCTGAAGAAGTGTTTGAAAAAATGCGTAAAATCATTCACATCATGGGCAACGCCATTGATTTAGGACTGAAAGGTACGCATTACACCGATAGGATTTTAGGCAGTCAATCCTTACAATTCAAAGAAAAATTTGCAGCGAATAAACTGGTTGGTGGTGATGCCAATAATAGGATTATTATGTATGTGTCTGCCATGATGGAAGTAAAAAGTTCGATGGGTGTCATTGTCGCTGCACCGACGGCTGGGTCGTGTGGAGCATTGCCGGGGGCATTATTTGGCACAGCCCATTCACTGGATTTGCACGAAGATGACATCATTAAAGCAATGTTAGCTGCTGGTTTGATAGGCGTTTTTATTGCTGCTCATGCCACTTTTGCAGCCGAAGTCGGGGGTTGTATGGCAGAAACAGGTTCAGGTGGGGGCATGGCAGCCGCCGCTATTGTGGGTATGAAAGGTGGTACGTTGAAACAATCTATTGCCGCTGCCTCCTTAGCTTTGCAAAACTCACTCGGTATTATATGCGACCCGATTGGCAATAGGGTAGAAGCACCCTGTTTGGGTAGAAATGTAATGGCTGCCACCAATGCCATATCTTGTGCGAATATGGCTTTATCCGATTATGAGCAATTGATTCCTTTAGATGAAGTAATTGAAACCATGAAAGCCGTTGGTGACCAAATTCACCACACGTTGCGTTGTACCAATCTTGGTGGGCTTTCCATCACAAAAGCGGCAAAGCGCATTGAAGCCATGCTGGAAGAAGAACCGAATCGTTTTTTTAAGAGTTGTTGAAAAGTAAAAAATTTGTTGCTGTAATTTTTCGTGTGCAATTGTAGAGACGTTGCACTGCAACGTCTCTACGTCATTTTTTGCTACATTATCGAGATTTTACCTCATTTCATGTATAACTTATTACGTAAACCAAATTCGTTCAATTGTCCAATATAAAGCCATCGCTGCAATAGCCAACGACAAAGGCACCACTACCCTATTTTTATACCATTCTTTCTCTGAAAACCACCGACCAAACAATAAATAGCACAACAAAATAACAGAAATTTGACCCAATTCCACACCTACATTAAACGATAAAAGTGAGCTAAAGAAAGCATCGCGGGGTATGCCCAATTCATTCAAAGCCGAAGCAAAGCCCAAGCCATGCACCAAACCAAAAGCGAATACCAGCGCAATGCGCCAGGGTTGCAAGGTGGATGTAATAAGATTTTCAACGGCTATAAATACGATGGATAGCGCAATAATGGGTTCCACTATATCAGGCGGCGCAACAATGATATTTTTCATACTCAATATCAGCGTTATGGTATGCGCTACCGTGAAAGCCGTGGCTTGCCAAATAATTGTCTTCAATTTCGGACTCAATAAATACAAACCTACGACGAATAAAATGTGGTCAAGCCCTTCTGGCAAGATGTGTTCAAATCCCAATTTCACGTAATAACTGAACACAGCGGAAGTCGGTTGTCCTTCTAAGGCGTAATTGACTGTATGCGCGTAAACGGTTGTTGAAATTAAAAAAAGAGTGGCAATACTGAGGGGGTATCGCCCTTTGCTCAACACGCTGAGGGGAATTATAAGTTTATTAAGGTTGAAATTTTTCATAACGTTTTGTAAAATAAGAGTCTTTAATTGTCTGTAGCTTCGGCTTCAGCCGAACGCGTTTATACGCCTTTAGGCGTTGAAATATAACGTGTAACAACGCCTAAAGGCGTTTAAACGGGTTCGGCTAAAGCCGAAGCTACGATTTACGATTTAGCTAAAATCTGCGCAGCCCGCTCCTTCAACAAGGGGTCTTGCGAATTTGTTTTCATAGCCCTTTGAATATACATATTGGCTTGTGCAAAATCATTTTTTTGAAAATAGACCCACGCCAAACATTCATTCACTTCAATATTGTCTGGTCGCCGCATCCACTCGCGGGTGGCGTGGTCAAGTGCGCGTTGCGTATCCCCCATTTTCAAATAGATATAAGCCAATTCTTTATCGGCATAATGTCCTTTATCGGCAGCCGCTTTTTCATCGGTGGCATGTTTTAAAAGTTCGGCTACGAGTTTTTGTTTGGCTTCATTGGCTTTAACAGGGTTCGTTTTATCTAAACAATCAATTATTTTCTCTTGAAAATCGAAATCCATAGTTTGTGCAGCCGCTTTTTCAAAAAAAGTACCCCCCTCAGTATAATTGCCTTTTTTCATTGCCAAACGACCCAAGCCTGCCAAAGCGTAGGCATAATCGGGGCGTAAAGCCAACGATTCTTGATACAATTCTTCGGCTTTTTTAAGGTCATTCGTTTTTTCATACAGATGCCCCAACTGAACACGGCACCATTCTGTCTGTTCGAGCGCAGGCACACCTGATTTCACAGCCAACAGCATCACTTCTTTTGCGCCTTCAAAATCACCATGAATTTCACGGAGATAGGCAGCCCGGCTGTAAGAGCGCAAATCGGGGCGCAAGGCATTCATTTTATCGCATGCTTTCACCGCTTCGCTGTAATTTCCCAATTCTACATGCGCATCTGTCAACAAACCATAGCCAAAAGCGGCATCGGGATAGAGCACCACAAACTCATTGGCGGCAGTCAGAGCGTCTGCAAAATGGTGTTGGCTCAATAAAATAGTGGTTTTTGCAGCCAAACCATCAAAATTCTTTGGGTCTTTTTCAAGCACTTGATTGACAAGTTTATAAGCGGCTTCATCGTAATAAGCATGATTGCCCGTGACACGACTTTCTTGAATGTATGCCATTGCTAATTGCAATTTGGTTTTCATATCGTCGGGATTGCGGCGAAGTTGGTCTATCAAGCCTTCAATCGCAGCCTTCGTGTTGAGCCATTCCGAACCCGTCGAAATGGTTTGTTTTTCCGACCGTTTTTGAAGAGTCGGCAGTTCATTTTTCTTTCGTTCATAATTTTTATAAACAAAACCCAACATAACGAGCAGGGTAAGAATTAAAATAGGATATGCTAATTTTTTCATTATTGAAAAAGGCGTTTTGCTTTGTTTTTAAAATTTTTTATATAATTATAGTGCAATATACGATTATAAATCTTCACATTATAATTCTACTTTGGCACGCTAAAAAAGCCTTAGCGACCCCCTACCCCTAAAGGGCAATGCCATTAAGCTAAGGATTTTACCGAGGTTTTCGTAGAGACGTTGCACTGCAACGTCTTGGCTTTAGTCGATTTTTTGACCAAAATTAAGACGTTGCACTGCAACGTCTTGGCTTTAGTCGCTTTTTTGACCACAATTGAGACGTTGCACTGCAACGTCTCTACGAAAACCTCGGTAAAATCTTATCATTAGGAACTATAAATCCTTAGCTTAATGGCATTGCCCTAAAGGGGAGTACATTGCGAAGTAGTTGCAAAAAGTGCGTTTTTCCAGAATTATTTTTATGAAAAAAAGTTCAAAAATTCAAACGACTTCGCAGTGTACTCCCCTTCAGGGGTAGGGGGTTTAGCGTGCCAAAGTAGAAATAAATACCGCTTTAGAAAAAGCCTCGAGGGCGTTTAAACCCCCGAAGCGTTCACCGTTTTATTGCTAAAATATTTATTCCGATTTTGTCAATTTCACAGACTGGACAGGTTTGCCATCCACCAAAATCTGGGCAATATAAGTACCATTGGGCACACTGTTCGCTTTCCATGTCACTTGATAATTACCTGCTGATTGCGGTTGTTGGTCTTCTAAAACTGAAATCAATTTGCCGCGCAAATCATATACCACAACACTCACTTGTGAGGGTTCTGAAATATGATAAACCAAAGTAGTCTCGCTGCTGAAAGGGTTTTGACCCACTCTCAAAACGGCTGACGGACTTGCCATACCTAATTTTCCACCCGATACCGTAGGGTCATTCATGGTGCGCAAATCATTAGCTGGAAAGACTGTGCCTGCTGGGACGCCACCGCAATTGCCAAAACCA
>JAYUQN010000314.1:0-14401 GCA_043756725.1 Saprospiraceae bacterium | reverse complement strand
TTTTAAAACCGAAAATGATATCTAAACTGAAACTTAGTAACTCCTATGAGTCAAAAACGAAAAATTATATTGCTGGATGCAGATGTAATTATTCATTTCATGAAAGCCGAAAAACATTTTCATCTGCCCAAAATTTTACCCAGTTACAGGCTATGTGTCCTTGATATTGTCGTTGAAAAAGAATTAAGACGATACAAAAAAGGAGCAACAGAAATTGATAATCTTATATTGTTTAAGACGGTTGAAGAGCTATCTTTTCCAAAAAATGATTTCAAAAGCCCAATTTTTAAAGAGTTTATGCAAATAAGCCGAAATCCTAAGCGGGGTATTGGGGAGAGTGCCTGTATGGCTTATGCTCGATTTAATCAAAATATTCTTGCCAGTTCAAATCTGCTTGATATAAAAGACTATTGTTTAGAACATAATATTGAATATGTTACCACAATGGACATCCTTTGTGAAGCTATTAGACAAGGTGTTTTTACAGAAGCAGATTGTGATGATTTTATCTTTATTGTCAAATATGAGGGTAGTAAATTACCTGTAAATAAAATGTCTGAATTTAATTGTCATCAAAGAATCAAGATTATTCCATAATTCTTTTTAATATTTCAACAATCCCTCAATTGCTTTCTCTACTTTCTCAACTGATGGCATCATCGCTCTTTCAAGCGTTTCATTTAAAGGCACAGCGGGCATATTTTCAGCACCTAATGTCCGTACAGGTGCATCCAAAAAGGCAAAACAATTTTCTTGAATTTTACCCGCTAAGCTTTGTGCAAAAGAAGGGCTAACCGCTTCTTCTGTCACCACTAAACATCTACCGTGTTTTTTTACCGTTTCAAAAATTAGGTCATTATCTAACGGGTAAAGCGTCCTTAAATCCACGATTTCTACTTGGTTTTTAAACTTTTTAGCGGCATTTATAGCCCAATGCACACCCATGCCGTAGGCGATAATAGCACAAGTAAGCCTTCCCTTTCCCGTTAAATGAATAGGATTTATGATCTTCGCTTTGCCAAAAGGTAGAACATAATCGGCATTTGGTTCCACCGTTTTTGCCCCCTCAGTACCCGGCACTTTTGACCAATATAAACCCTTGTGTTCAAATATCACACAAGGATTAGGGTCGTAATATGCCGCTTTTAACAAGCCTTTTAGGTCTGCTCCATTGCTCGGATAGGCTATTTTTAAGCCTCGAATAGCTGTGATAATAGTTTCAACGCTACTCGAATGATAGGGTCCGCCGCCACTATAAGCACCAATTGGCACACGCAAAACCATCGAAACAGGGAATTTTCCGTTGCTCAAATAGCATGAACGAGACACTTCACTAAACAATTGATTGATGCCCGGGAATATATAATCGGCAAATTGAACTTCTACAATCGGTTTCAAACCTACTGCCGACATACCGACCGTAGAACCAATAATAAAGGCTTCTTGAATAGGCGTATTAAAAACCCGCTCGTCTCCAAATTTTTCAGCCAAAGTTGCCGCTTCTCTGAAAACACCGCCTAACCTGCGCCCGACATCTTGACCATAAAAAAGGCATTCGGGGTGCTTTTTCATCAATTCATCAATGGCATGAAGGGCAGCATCTACCATCACAACAGGTTGATTATCAAGGGGTTGTCTTTCACCTGTTTCATGTAGAATAGGCGTTTCAGCGAAATCGTGTGTAAATAAATCTTCGGGTGTAGGGTCAGCAGCGGTGCGGGCTTGGTGAAATTGTAGTAAAACACTTGCTTTTATATCGTTTTCCATATCATTAAGCACCCCCTCCCGAGTTTCTCGGGATGTACCATCAGTAAAACCCGCATTTATCATCAATTTGCGAATTTTTGGATAAGGGTCACGGCTTTCATGCTCTTCTAAATCATCTCGATACCATTCTTTTCTGACGCCTGATGTGTGGTGTGTTAAAAGTGGGACACGCGCGTGAATCAAAAAAGGGCGACGTTCGGTGCGAATAATGTCTATAACTTCTTTGAACGTTTCGTAACATTCTATAAAATCACTGCCATCTATGGAACGGGTTTCAAGACCTTTAAAACCCTTAGCATATTCAGCTGCATTTTGAGCGCGCGTTTCAGCAGCGTTGGCTGAAATGTCCCAACCATTGTCTTGAACGAGATATAAAATCGGTAATTTTTTTAAAACAGCCATTTGAAACGCCTCACTTACTTCCCCCTCCGTAATGGACGCATCACCGAAAGAACAAACAACTATGGGCTTTTTATTGCCAAAATCTTCTGAAATGCCTGTATTTTCCTTGTATTTTATCCCCATCGCAGCCCCTGTCATAGGTATGGCTTGCATGCCTGTTGCGGCTGAAAGGTGAGGAATCAAAGGTTTATCGCTATCTTTTAGACTTGTATGGCAATAATATTGTCGTCCGCCGCTGAAAGGGTCGTCTCGTTTTGCCATGAGTTGCAGCATCATATCGAGGGGCGTAGAACCAATGGCGAGCATCAAAGCATCATCGCGATAATAGGGTCCGAGAACATCTTGTGGGAGAAGTTGCATACCCAGCGCGACTTGGACAGCTTCATGTCCGCGTGAAACAGCATGCACATATTTGGCGACGAAGCGAAAGTTTTCTTCATACGTTTCACCCATTATTTTAGCTGTGACGAGGGTTTTATACCCCCTCTCCAAAGGAGTCCCTTCGGACAGTAAAATGTCTTTTTCTATAACTAATTTGGTTTTTTTTTCGGTAGTAAGCATTTATTGAATATTTTGTACGATTATATTAAGTCACACGAATTTCACGAATGTTTACACGAATTTCACCAATTTGGATGTTGACAATGCGAGTTATTATAAATGTAAAAAAATCAGACTGTCAACATCCAAATTGGTGAAATTCGTGTAAACATTCGTGAAATTCGTGTGAAAGCCTTTATGGATTCACATTGAACTCATCAAAAAACTGAAAATTTTCAAACTGTTTAAAAATATAGAGCGACTTTTTATCTACGATTTTTTCACGCTTTAAGTCGTCTGCTTTGTGAAAATGATACTCTACTTTCAAGCGCAACAAGCCTTCATTGCCTTTCAGATAAGCCAAATCGCAGCCCGTTACAAAACCGTCTTTGGATAGGGTATATTGCTGTTTGGGTTTGAAAGGTTTACCCAAACGCATGATTGCCCCACAATTTAGATAATCCCAATGTGCCCCTCTACGTTCTTCTAAGGTGAAAGCTATGCCATTTTCTTCATTTGAATAAAGGGATTTATCCGAAGGATTGTAAATTTCGTAGGGCAAACGCAATTTTACACCATCGGGTGAAGGTTTTTTCCACAACCTTTTTAGCTTCAAATCCGCAGGATTGCCATTTGTATATTTATAAAGCGTTATATGATTATTGCGATAGACGTTTAAAGGTTGTTTTGAGAGCGTATCCCAATCACCTATAAATTCTAAACGTATTTTTTCTTCCTTGCCATTGACATCAAAATAGTATTTTCTTTCTATACTGTCCGTAAAATCCGTCGTTTTTATAACCGTTTTCAAGCAATATTGCCCTGTTTTAGTTAAAGAAAAAGTGGAATTTAAAAAAGGCATATCCAAATTTTCTGAATTCATATCAAAAATAAGGGTGCTATCTTTATCCATTAGTTCGATAAAAACGCCATCATCGAAGCGCAACATTTGGCTGAAATGATAATCAAGAGGCACTTCTTTTTGTTGTGAAAAAACAGTGTTTGATAAGCATAAAAAGAGTGAAAATAAAAGAAATCGGTTCATGATTTAGGTTTTTTTTTAACTTGAATTAGGATTTTTAGGATTAGAAGGATTTAATAGGATTTTAGATGTTGACGCCGACCACAGATTTGACTGATTTATCTGATTTTCACCGATTTATGTGTTGACATTTAATATCTAAATTTGTAAAATCAGATAAATCTGTCAAATCTGTCAAATCTGTGGTCGGCGTCAACATCTAAAATCCTATTAAATCCTTCTAATCCTAAAATTCCTAATTCAAGTTAAACACTTATTTTTGTTTAAACGCCGCAATCGCTTTTTTAGTAAAATCAGATAAAACCAAGCGTCCACTGATAGCGGCGCGCTCTGATAGCAATGTAAGCCACCCCTCAGTACCTTGCCAAAAAATGCGCTTTAGTTCCTGCATCGCTTCGGGACTCATTTTTACTAATATTTCTGTGAAATGTTCGATGTAATTATCCAACTGTTCCACCGTTTCAAACACATCATTAAATAAACCTTTGCTTTTACCCCACTCTGCCGTACGCCATTCGGTAGCATTAATCGCCATTTCACTGAAAGCCGATAAGCCCATTTTGCGTTCAACGGCGGGTCCAATGACGAAGGGGCCAATGCCGATGGCTAATTCGCTTAATTTTATGGTTGCATTTTGAGTGGCTAAACAATAATCGGCTGCAGCACAAATGCCTACGCCCCCGCCTATCGCTTTACCATGCGCCCTAACTATAACCAATTTAGGACATTCCCGCATGGCATTTATGACATTGGCAAAACCTGAAAAGAATTTTTCACCTGCGTCAAAATCCTCAATCGCTGCCAATTCGTCAAAACTGGCGCCTGCACAAAAAGTTTTGCCTTCACTTTGTAAAATGACTAAAATTACTGAGGGGTCATCCCCTGCTGTTTTTATGGCTTGTCCTAAATCTTTCAGCAAGCGAGAGGGCAGTGAGTTATGAGCAGGATGAAAAAATGTGATTGTAGCAATGCCTTTTTCAATGCTCGTTTTGACATAACCTTGTTGGGTGATATTCATTTTGAAATTTGGTTTTATTTTAAAAGGCAAAGTTAACTATTTAGCACCACACGAATTGCATGAATTTACTTGTTGACTTTTAACTTGAATTAGGATTTATAGGATTTTTAAGGATTTAATAGGATTTTAGATGTTGACGCCGACCACAGATTTGACTGATTTGACTGATTTTCACCGATTTACGTATTGACATTTAAAATCTAAATCTTTAAAATCAGTCAAATCTGTGGTCGGCGTCAACATCTAAAATCCTATTAAATCCTTCTAATCCTAAAATTCCTAATTCAAGTTAAAAGTTAACGCCTAAAATTTACTTATTTTCAAAAAAGTATCCATTTCATCTAAAGTTATACGCAATACATACAAGCCTGTGGGTAAAATTTCACCCCCTTTTACCACAATTTTATTGTTTTCTTTTGAAACAAAATAGCTTTGTGCAGGCAATAGAGCGCGTCCTAATCTATCAAAAACTGTTATTTTCAATGTGCCACTTTGCAGAATAAAAGTTTCAATTTCAAGCGTTTCAGAAAAAGGATTGGGAAAAGCTTTGACACTTATTTTATCTTTTACACGCTCCTGAGAAGCCGTTTTTAACAATAAAGCAATAGGAGCTTTCACATTTTCACATTTTGAAAGGCGCAGGGATATAGCTTCTGTTATTTTCACTGTTCCACCATGAAATGTAGGGGCATAGCGGGTATCATTGGATGCTGCTTTTATTTGATAAGTATATAAACGGCTCACTTTGAAAGTGTAATTGCCATTAGCATCTGTTAGAGGACGGGGAGATTGGTGAGGACTGTTTTTTTACCAGAAGTCCATTGAATGATAACAGAGTCTATTATTGTCGCATCGCCTAATCCAAAATGCAAGGTTATATCATCTTTTGCAAATAAAAAGCCTTTTGAAGGGCTACCGAGCGCATTTGCCAATAACCAACGCCATTCCTTTTAGCTTTTACAAGGGCATAACTGCCTATGGCAACTTTATTTGATTGCTTGCCTTCTAATCTGACTTCGAGCCAATTGCCTTTGTTTTTTATATCATTATAATGCACACCCGTTCCTTCTGCACTCAAAGCAATATCTATATCACCATCTCTATCCGCATCTGCAAAACTAAACGGACCGCCGATGCCGCCACTAAAAATATTGTTGCGATAAGGGGTATATGTGCCATTGCCTTGATTGATATAAATATCGGGCACATTAATAAAATCAATCAAACCGTCATTATTGAAATCTGCAAGATTTACCGATTCCATAGGATTGGGTGCGTTTTCAACAGCATCCGTTTTTGAGTCAATTATAAATTGTCCATTATTATTTTTCAAAACTTTAATAGGATAATTAGGGTCTCTCACATCGCTATGTCCGGGGTTAAAATAAAAAACAAAATCTTCATCACCGTCGCTGTCATAATCATAAAAATAAGCATCGTGCAAAATAAAATTTGTACTGAGAACAGGAATTGTAACCGTTGTGAAAACATTATTTCCAGTATTTCTATAAAAAATCACCTTATCATCAGAAAAAATACACGCGTCTCTATCACCATCTTTGTCAAAATCTGAAAAATAAATTTTACCTTCTTCTTTGAAAGGTGAAATACTGAGGGGGGTATGGCTTTATAAAAAATCCGTTTTCTGTTTTCAAAATGACCCCCTCAGTATTTTCAGAGCCTACTACAAAACCTTTGGTTTCATTGAAAAAAAACACGCCTCTATAATAAGCCATCGTTTTTTCACGCAATTTAGTGACCGTCGCTCCCCCATCTGTTGTTTTATAGATATAACCGATACCGTCTAATTGTGTAATAGGCAAATCACCGACCATATAGGCAGTCGTGGGTGAAACGACATCTATATCTACGCCATCACCAAGCCCTGTTGTCCATTGGGCTAAAAGGATATGAGGTAAAATCAATAAGAAGATAACTTTACAAAGTAGTGTTTTAAACATATTCATAGGAACGGTGGTAGGTTGTTCAGTGTGAAAATAAGTCTATTCAATCCCTGCAAAGTTAAAGGGTTTTGGGTTTTAGAAGAAGGGTAAAAAATGGATTAGGGTTTTATGGCATACTTGAAAGAGGTAAAATCCTGAAAAGCGAAGACGTTGCAGTGCAACGTCTCTACATTGGCAAAAGCCCTAAAATGGCATATAAAAACGACGTAGAGATGTTGCACTGCAACGTCTTCGCTTTTCCCTTTCATTTATATCGGAAATTACCGTTTATACAATAGACGCTACACTTCATACAGTACAGCCTACACTTCATACAAAATCCGAAATCTATTTGTTATATAATAAAAAACTATGTTTCAAGGTTTTGAAAATTTAACTTTTAAAATTAGAAAGTACCAACACAAACCCTTTCCTTTGCCTTTATAAAATCGCTAAAACGAGAAAAATACACGGATTTAGATGCCAAGTAGTGAAGTTCATCTTCATCTTCATCTTCATCTTCATCTTCATCTTCATCTTGTCGACAAATTCAAGGATAGACTTTTCATTTGTATGGGTTTACGAATGGAAAAGCGCCTTATTTCAAAACAAAACTTAATCTACATTCAATTATGTCAAAAATGATGAAAAAAATCAGCCAACTCGAACGAGTGGATGCCCTCATTCGCAAAAAAGCCACAGGTACGCCTTCTGAATTAGCCCAAAGAATGGCACTCTCGGAACGGAGTATTTATCATTTAATTGAGGATATTCGAGGGCTTGGGGCTTCCATAAAATACTGCAAATTTCAACAAACTTATTACTATGCAGAAGAATTTGAACTGCCCTATAAAACAGGTAACTGAGAGAACATTTTCTTAAAACACATATTTATGAAAAAATTTTCAAATATACCTTTTTGACTGCAAAGTTATTGCAGTGCGACAACTGACCTTTGCGTCACCTTAATTGGCACAGCAATAGCCCTGCATTTAAGTATCTTAGTAGAAATTTTTAACAATTTAAAACAGGATTGACTTATGAAAAAATATATGCTTTTAGGGATTTATGGCTTGTTGTCTGTTGTGGGCTTGGCTCAACAGCCTGTGGTGGAGTGGGCTAAAACGTATGGCGGAAGCAATGTTGAATACCCTGCCGATATTCTTTTAACTTCTGACAATAAATATGTTATAGCAGGAAGCACCAATTCTAAAGACTTTGATGTGACGCAAAATAGAGGCGGTGAAGATGTTTGGGTCGTGAAATTGGATGAAGATGGTAAAATACTTTGGCAAAGGACGTATGGTGGAACAGGAAATGAAGGCGCAACCTCTATAAAACAAACAAAAGATGGCGGTTATATGCTTTTGGGTGTGACGAACTCTATAGATGGAGATTTTATTGCTACTAAAGGGGGCTTGGATATTTTTTTTAGCAAATTGGATGCTCAAGGTAATATTCTTTGGACGAAAATATATGGTGGCAATAAGTATGATTTTGGCGGTAGTTTTTTTGAAACAAAAACTGGTGAGTTTGTGATAGGTATTACTTCAACATCAGATAGTCTTGATTTTAATATCAACTATGGCGATTATGATATTTGGGTTTTAAAAACAAGTCCAAAAGGAGATATTATTTGGAAAAGACATTTTGGGGGTACTAATTATGACTTTTCAGGTGAAATTATTCAAGCTGAAAAGAATAATTACTTATTAGTTGGTGCAACAGGCTCAGTTGATAGAGATATGATAGTACAAAAAGATAGTATGGAAAGTAAACGTGATTTTTGGATTAAATTAGACACATCTGGAAATTTAATTTGGCATAATGCTTACAGTTTTTATCCATTTGGTTACTACACAAGTATTCATTCTGTAAAATCCGATTCAACTGGTTATATAGGCGTAGGTGGAGCTAAGACGCAAGGTAACTATAAAATAGATCATTATAGTAACGAAATGTTTGTGATAAGAGTAGATAAAAATGGTAATCCTATTTGGCGTAAAATGTTGGGTGGAGTAGGCGTAGATTATGCCAGTGATGTTGAAATACTTTCAGATGGCAGTATCGTTATATTAGGAACAACAGATTCTAAAATGTCTGGGGATGTACCCATAAGCTATGGCTTAAGAGATTATTGGGTTGTTCGATTGGATAGTAAAGGGGAAAACATATTATGGCAAATACCATTGGGCGGTTTAGACGTAGATGAGTGCGACGCAAGTGGCTTGATAGTAACACCTGATAATAAATTGGTTATTATGGGTGAGACAGGTTCATCTAATGGAACATTCTCTAAAATGAATGGTATCTACGATTGGGGCATTGTAAAATTGAAAAATATCGGTATCACGACAGCAGTATTAGAAAGTCCTATAAAATATAATATTACTATATACCCTAATCCTTCATCTGATTTTTTGTATGTGAAATCTATTGAAAACAATCTCCTTGAATATCAATTAATGGATTTACAAGGTAAAATTGTAAAAAAAGGAATTTTAAATTCTACTACTCAAACAATTGATTTGCATGGCATATCTAAAGGAATGTATATCATTGTTTTTCAAAAAAACCACATTTTAGTAGGTTCTTCAAAGGTTATCGTTCATGAATAATAGTAAAAAAGCTTATTTCTTAACCAAAATTTTTTTATTTTCTTAATCTTTTTTAATTAACCAACAAAAAGTTTTCAACATATGAAAAATTTAATCTTGATTGCTTCAAGGCAAGCAATAGCTATTCTTTTGACTCTTTTCTACATGAGCATTGTTAAAGCGCAAGCACCTACATCTTACTGTGGACATAGCTTAGCTACTCCACAAATGCAAGCTTATATTCAACAACGCAATACCCCTCTACCGTTAATGAATCAATCCTTAATGGGAGTAGCAATACCTATTCATTTTTGGATTGTAAGAGATAACTTAGGAACTAATTTTGCGGGTCCCTCTATACAACAACTTGATACATGGCTTAGTCAAGTTAGCCTGAATTTTCATTTTACAAATAATAATAATTTCAGTAGATGTGGCGTTACATATTTAAACAGCGATATTTATACAAATTTATTTAGCGCTAATTATGCAAATTTGCATCAACAATATGTCAATCCCAATGCACTTAATGTTTATATTGTAAATAATGCCCAAAATGCAGGACTTGCTTTCTATCCTCTCGCATCTGAGTCACTTAACAAAATGATCGTTATTCATAAAAATTATATAAGTAATGTTTCTGTATTAACACACGAATTGGGTCATTCATTCTCCCTTTTACATACTCATGAAGATTGCATTTTTCCGTCAACTCGAGAACAAGTGCTTAGAAATCCTCTTAATTGCGAAAATAAAGGAGATCGTCTTTGTGATACGCCTGCTGATTATGGTCCTAATGGAATCGAGCTTGTGTACCCTCCTGTCTTTCAAGCATCCTGCAATAATGATAACTGTGTAAACGGAACTTGTTTGGTTAAAGATGACAACAATATCCCACTCCAACCAGACTATACAAATTTTATGTCTTATCATAATATATCTTGTCAAAATCATTTTTCAGCAGAACAGCAGGCTGAAATGAATAAGACACTTTATACCAACCCAACAAGATCTTTCTTACTTACCCCTGGTATTTGTCAAGGCGCACCTGCTTATGGGACAATAGAGGTTCAATGCCCCTCAGTAGTAGCGTTTCAAAATGCGAACGTCAACATGACCTATCAAAATGGTGCATCTCCTTGTAATACACCTTCTACGCTAACTAATACTTATGGAGAGTTTATTTCATGTAATTTAAATACTGCCAATACACTCACTATCAATCCTACAAAAAACACTGATTATCTAAATGGTGTAAGTACGTTTGATATATCTCTTATTCAAAAACACATTTTAGATATTATTCCTATTACAGATCCTTACAAATTAGTAGCGGCAGATGTCAGCAACAGCGGAGACCTTGATGCTGCGGATATACTTATTATTAGACAGCTTATACTTCGCACAACTACGGCATATCCTAATATGGGTTCTTGGAGATTTATACCTAAACGTTACTTACAAACACCCTCTTTTTTGAGCGCCTTTAATACGAATCCTTTTACTGCAAGTATCGCTTATAATGGTGTGACTCGAGAATATATGACAGCTAATAGTTACATGAATAGTATCAATTTTAGTTTATCTTCTCCTGATGCTGCGCAAAATGTAACATGGTCTTTTGCAGCGGTTAAAATGGGCGATGTCAGTTGTAATGCAAGTGGCTCTTTACGTATTGCTCCAAACCGTTTAGTAAATGCCACCACCCCCATCTCCATCAAATCAGGCAAGGAAGCAACTGTTCTCATAAAAGCCAAATATGCAGGAAAAATATCCACCTTCCAAGCAGGTTTCAAATTTACAAATAGCTCATTGCAAGTTATAAGCATTGAAAAAGGCGATTTCAATGCCGCTAATGACCTTATGGATTATATCAAACAAGACAATGGTGACATACGCACTTTGTGGTATAATGAAAAAGCGAAAGCTAAAAATTTCAATAGTGGTGTGACGGTCTTGAAATTGAAGGTCAAAGCGTTGAAAGATATTGATGATTTGCTATCCGTATTAGCCTTAGACGAAGCCGTTTTGCAAAGCGAATTTTATGATGATACCAATCAAAAAATCCCGATGGAAATGACATTGGAAGCCGATGCTAATAATACGCCTATTTCAGATGATGCCTATTCCGTGAAAGTGTATCCAAATCCGTTTACTAACGCTGTCACGCTTGAAGTGACTTCGGCAACTAAGGAAAATGCAGCTTTGGCGATAACAAGTTCGGTGGGTGCGCCTGTTTATAGTAAAAGAGTTGCCTTAGAGGTGGGCGTGAATACGATTACTATTGATAATACAGCAAGTTTTCCAACAGGTATTTTGTCTTATACTATTCAATTTGGCAACCGTGTTTTAAATGGGACTATCAATAAATCGAGGTAATGTCATTTGAATTAGGATGCTAAGGATTTCAAAAGATGCTAAGGATACCCCCCTCAGTATAGAAGTAAAAAAAACGAATTTCACTTTGCAGTGAAATTCGTTTTTTTTTTAGGACATGGGTCAATTGAGCTATGCTTATTCATTTGACTTTTTTTGTCATTCTGAGGAACGAAAGAATCTGGATGTAAAATACTGAATATCAATTATTTACATCCAGATTCTTTCGTTCCTCAGAATGACAAAAAAGCCAATTATTTTATATTAATGCCGCACCACCGCCACAGGCATTACCCAATCAAACTTGCCACTAATGGTCGGGGATTGTACACTGGAGGTATAAATCCGCACATTTTTATAGACATAATCATAAATTTCACGCATGGTGACTAATTTATTGCCATCCACATCGGCTTCGCCTTTCAAGCCCCGTATCAAATAATGGCTGAAAATGCCTGAGCGCAAGCCTTGATCTTCTAAAGAATACTCCTCTCCTTTTGACGACATGAACAAAGCTAAACCGCCATTGGACTCTGCAAAAGCGCGATAATAAGTGGCTATCACGTCTTCAACAGGTTGTTTCATCGCTAAAAGTGAACCGCTGTGGCAGGCGTCGGCTATACAGATTTTATGCTTAGCACGGCTTTGTTCGAGGATGGTTTTCACTTCGTTGTGGTAGAGTTTATTGTTCATACCGTCATAGTCTTGTGGTAAAAAAGAACCGGGTAAGCCATGACCAGAGAAATAAAACACAATCACATCGTTTTCATCGGCTTTTAAAAACACTTGGCGAATGGTGGTCAAAATATTGGCACGGGTCGCATCTTCGTCCACCAATATGCGCAATTGCTTATCGGGCAAAGCACCACCTTCGGGGCTTTTTAAGAAAGCATAATATTGATAAGCATCATCGTCTGAATATTTCAAAACGGGCATTGTGCTATAACGCCCTACGCCTATCACAACAGCCCAAATTTTCACTTCTGCACTTTTTTCCACATCAACAGGGCTTTCATTCAGCTTGCTATTGGCAGGTATTTCACCCACAGGACGACCATATTCCCACAAAGCAGACAAAATACGTCCGTTTTTATAATACATTGTGCCTTCGCCATTGGGTGCGTGTTTTTCAAATTTGCCAACATATTTATCGCCATTCACATAAGTGCATGTTCCTTGACCCTCAGGTGTGCCATCTTTGAAATCGCCCAACCAACGGCTGCCATCGCCATAGATATACATGCCTTTACCTTCTCGGCAATAGTTTTTATTACAATCCACATAACCTCCTTCTGATGTTGTCGTATTGTTATTTTGAGGAGTCGTCTGAGTCGTATTATTAGAGCTATTGGTCATAGTGCCATTTACCCAAACGCCTTCAATGACGCTGCCATTTGAGGCATACATTTTACCTTTTCCATTTTGCAAGTTATTTGACCATTCGCCGACATATTTTTCACCATTTTTTCTAAACATAGTGCCTCCGCCATCATATTTGCCATTTTTAAAACTGCCTTCGTAGCGGTCGCCACTTGTAAAAGTGTAAAAACCTGTGCCATTGGGTTGGTCATTTTCCCAATTGCCTATATATTTGTCACCACTTCTAAAAGTCATAGTTCCTTGACCATGAAAACGGCTTTTTTTGAAAGCCCCCGTGTAGGTATTGCCATTAGTAAGGGTAAAAATACCCATCCCTTCACGGACGCCAGCCATCCAATCGCCCGTATAGCGGTTGCCATTTGCAAAAACTACAGTACCTTTGCCATTCATAATACCTTTCCGAAAATCGCCAGCATATTTGTTGCCATTTTCAAATTGGTAAATGCCACGTCCATTTTGGCAATCGCCTTCAAGACATTGGGCTGAAATAGAAGACAGGGAGAAAGATGTGCACACTAAGACACTCAATAGAAATCTCATCTTTGATAGATTTTAACGGTTTTTAAATTAAGCTACAGAATAACGATGTATTGTAGGACATGCGCAATGTTTGTTGCTCTTTGTTGCGTGTAAAGTGTGCTATCATAAAAATAAAAAAAGTGTAAAACGGTTAAAGTAATCGGTTTTGTAAAATAAAAAAACAAAGCAAAGGGTTTTCGTTTAGAAAGGCAAATAAGAATGTGTAGTTCCTCAATGTCTTGCTGTTTTGTCTATTAAACTCCCAGTTAAAAATATTTATTGTTTAACGTTTTATTAAAATCTTGTTAAAAAAAATTGCAATACATTAAAAATTTACCCCCCTCAGTATTTACAGAAGAAAATTCTATAAAATTCCCTTTTTACCCTTCAAAATTGTTGCTTTTTGGAGAACATACCATTTTGCAGGGTTCACAAGCTTTAGCCTTACCACTATGGAAATTTGGCGGTAGTTGGCAAATGTCAGACAATAAAACGCTACAATATAATTTGACAGATTTCACTGTGTATCTGAAAAATTTGGTTGAAACGAGTGAAATTGTCTTAAATACTGAGGGGGTGTCTGAGATGCTTTCAAAGGGTTTGTATTTCAAATCCAATATCCCAAATGGGTATGGTGTGGGCAGTAGTGGTGCTTTAGTAGCCGCCTTATATGATGTTTTTTGTGAAACTAAAACCAATGATTTAGCGGAATTGAAAACCATTTTAGGTAAAATGGAAAGTTTTTTTCACGGCGCAAGCTCTGGTTTTGACCCTTTAATTTGTTATATCCGTAAGCCTATTTTAATAAAAAAAGATA
>JAYUQN010000313.1:0-4951 GCA_043756725.1 Saprospiraceae bacterium | reverse complement strand
GCGGAGCTATTTGAAATACTGATGACCCGTATTTGCATTTTTGATAGCCGTATTGCGCAACGTTTAGATGATTATGCCAATAGGCATTTGAGTGAAGGGCTATCTGAACGCATGGATAAACAGCTTAAATTAACCATTAGACATGAAAGTTTGAAAGAGTGGCAGGTTGTAAAAGAGCAAGGTTTTTTGAATTATCATTTTTTAGTCATTCATTTATCTTTTATCAAAAATATTAAAAAGACTGATGGCTCTCATTACAAAGAAGGCGAAATTGGCGAATTTATACAAGAAGAGGTGTTGAATTATTTAGAAGATGTGCCTTATAATTTCATTTTTGTTATCACAACAGGCAGAGGTCGGTCAGAATGGTGGAGCAATGTTGTGAAAAATGAAGCCTATAAAAAATTTACAAAATTTGTCACTTTTCAACCCATAGAAACGCTCTTAGAATGTGTGGAAGATGGCGTGAATTTGAGAGATGATTTTGAAATAAAATATAGATTAACCAAAGCCTTAATAGGCTCTTAAAACAACCGATGAATCATGACAACGACCCCTACACGCGCCTTTTTTATTGTGTGGAAGTGGCGGCAATTAATCCACAACAATCCTTTTTGGGATGAATTTTCAGTTGAAAAAAATGAGACTGGCAGCCATGATATGTTGTTCCGTATCAATAAAAAGAAAGGGCAAGAGTTGGAAGATTGGTTTATAGAACACATTACAGCCTTAACAAAATATCAAAACTTACATATCATTATTCTATTGCACAGTGGACATGGTTTTTCTCATGAAGATGCAAAAAAATTATTGGAAACTTTAAAATTGGCATTTTTCAAAAAAGCGGCTATCCAATGTTCTGTTTTTGCAGATGGTAACAATGCTATTTACTATAATGACCTCACAAAAACGGGCTTTTTAGATCAAAACGGCGATTTAATGGATGCTAAGGTTTATAATGGTCAATTTGAAACCGTTTTGAAAGAAAGAGATATTAACAAATCTGAGTTTGAATTGATGTGGACTTACTTTGATAACACTTGGAAACACTATGATTTTCAATTCTCTAAAATCGTTTATCAACTTTGGGTGGATATCACAGACCTTTTAGTAGATATCAATAACCCGCATGAAAACAAAAAAAGACACTTTTTGGAATATTGGAAAAAACCTATATTAAAAACTGAACAGTATAAAAACCTTTTATATGTTAAACCGCCAAAGGCAGACCCCAAACTCGAAAAAATTAAGTTGAAATTTGATATGCCAGTTTATAAAAAACTTAAAATTTTTCTCGATAAAGCACCTTTGATTCAGTTTAAAAAAGAAGAAACGGCAATAGCTTTTGCCAAATTAATGAAAACGCTTTATGATATTTATGTAGCACCTCAAAATGAAGATTACGAAATAAGTTTTCAAGATATTAACCAACAATTTGTCACCTTTTTAAATTACTTGGAAGCCGATAATTTCAGTGAGTATCGCCTCCCCAATACCCTAAGCCATGACTGAAATACATATTTTAGCAGACAATAAACGCCATCCTATCAAAGGGCAGCTCAAAACCTATTTTGAGCATAAAGGCTTTAAATTGTCTAATTATGACCCTGAAAAAGCTCCCATTGTTAAGTATTTGCTTATTTTAGAGCCTTTTACTCTCAACGACCATTACTATTTTATCCACAATGTTTGGGAAAAATACCTTATAAAAACCTATCCCGAGCAATTGGATAATATTCATGTCATTTCCGTCGGATTAAGGGCTTGCCAAGCTTGCAATTATTTACCTTTAGATGATATGCCGCTTGACTTTAATAAGTCGTTTTTACAATATGTGCTACCCCTCAGTAAAATTACTTGTGAGGCACATAATGACAATATCAGCAACAGCAAAGACATTATGGACATTCTCAATAAGCTGTTTAAAGGGCATGGAGAACATAATTTTATAGGTACGCTCAACTATTTGATAATGAGTACCGATATTATTGATAATTCCCTCTATGACACCAAAGAATTTGATAAGGCAATGAAAAATATTTACCCTATTGCTAAAAACCAATGGCATATCTTTTTGCATCGTTGGAAAAATTATCAGCACTACCTCAAAGTCTGTCCTTTCCCCTTAGACAATGTGCCGCTGCTTATAGAGGAATTAGACCTGTTTTTTGCCCTTGAAAAACCTTCTCTAACCGACTATCAAAACGCTCATTGTACAGAAAAAGTAAAAAAAATTAGGCAACAATTCTTAGAAATTAAAGCTTATGTCAAACCTGAATTCGCCACAGAAAATATTGCTAATTGATGATGAACGCGAGTTTCATGTCTTAGTTAAAATGGGCTTGAATCCCGATTTTCAAGTGCAAGGGGCATCTGATTGGTCTTTTGGGTTAGACTATATTCGGGACGGGCATTATGCGGCTGTTTTGTTAGATTTACAATTGCGGGGTGAAATGAATTTTACAAAAGGCTTAGAACGTATTATGCTTTTGCGTGAAATTATTGGCAATACACCTATTATTATAGTCACCAATGAAAAAGAACGGGACAGTGTGGTGATTGCCGTTAAAAATGGCGCCAATGATTTTATTTATAAAGGTGAAGACAATTTTATAAACAAACTGAAACAAAAACTTCATTCACTGATTGCCGCCGCCGCTTCTCAAAAGCTCGCACCTTCAAAAAACCTACAAACACCCGCTAAGCCATCCCGATATAGTTTTATAGGTAAAAGCCCACTCATAGTTCAGATAAAAGAAACGCTTGAAGCTATTGCCGAAGAGTCTAATCTGACGGTCTTAATAACAGGTGAAACAGGCACAGGCAAAGAGGTTGTGGCGCATTATCTCCATTCCGTTAGCAACCGCCGAGACAAGCCTTTCATTCCCGTTCATCTGTCCGCCATCACGCCTACTTTGCTTGAAAGCACTTTGTTTGGGCATAAAAAAGGCTCTTATACAGACGCCAAAGAAGATAAAATAGGCTATTTTCAGCAAGCCAATGGCGGTATTCTTTTTTTGGATGAAATAGGTGACATCAATCCAGATGTACAAATCAAACTTCTACGCTTTTTGCAGGATAAAACTATTCGAGTGGTCGGTTATGAAAAAGACATTGTTTTAGATGTTCAAATTTTGACGGCAACTAATAAAGACTTGCGCCACGCTGTGGAAGAAGGTAGTTTTCGGCGTGACTTATATCAAAGGCTTAATGTATTTCATATTCTTTTACCGTCTCTGCGCGAACGCTTAGAAGATGTGCCTTTGTTGCTGGCGCATTATTTCAACATCAAAGATTTGGCTGCACTCCAAGCTAAATTTACCCCCTCAGTATGGAGCCGCCTTACACGATACGATTGGGCAGAAGGCAATATTAGACAGCTTCAAAATGCGGTGGAAACCATGAAATTGCGTCAAAAAGTGTTGAAAAGAGATAAAATTGATGAAGATTGCTTACCGTCTGAAATCATTTTTAGTACGCCTATTGTGCATCATAATAACGCTATAAACAATGATAATGCTCAAACTTTTGACGAAGAAATTGCTCAAAAAGAATTGCTACGCATCGAAGCCGCTTTACTGAAATTTAATCGGCACAAAGGCGATGCTGCCAAACATTTGGGCATGACAACCGATGATTTGCGCTATCGAATTGACAAAAACAAAGCAAAATATCCTAATTTGGTTAACAGAATGCTTTTAATTTGTCAATGCTATAAAATTAATTAAAATAAACAATATTGTTTCACTAAAAAATTACGACATCATGGAAACAAAGAAAAAGCCCCTTATCTTATTAGTAGATGATTACATCGACTTTCATAAGCAAATGATTTTTGCTTTCCGCGATTTTGAATTTATTAGTGCTTACAGTGTGGACGGTGGAAAAAAAGTTTCCAGCAACCCCTTTATTGATTTAGCCATTCTTGATTTATGTTTTAATGAATCCATAGCCACTTTTGATGGTTTTGAATTGATTGACCATTTCAATAAATACCGCCCCGATGTACCCCTTATTATTCTTAGCAACTTTGCTGAGCATCCGCACGTGCAAGAACGGCTCAAAAAAACAAAGTCCTTCTTTTTATCAAAATCTGACTTTAATTTGAAAAAATGGCAAGACATATTTAAAAATAACCTTAAACAAAATGACCTTCAACATGAAACCGACAGTGCTTTTAATAGACAATGAAGAGGCTTTTCTTATACCTATGACCCATTTTTTAAGACAAAATGCGTTTGATGTTAAAGCTTTGTCTTCCATTAATGAAGCCCGTGATTATATCAAGGGTATTGGCGAAAGAATTGATGTTATTTTGTTAGATATTAATTTTCATTCTACCGACACGGAAGACATGAGCGGTTTGCAGTTTTTTGAAGAATTGACACACTCTAAATGCCCGCCAATTATTGTTGTTACACAATATACCGACATTGACATCATTACTAAAATAGCCCGTCGCCGTCCTTATTCTATTCTTTCAAAAGGACAGTTTAGTATAAAAGAAGGAAAGTGGATTGCCACCGTCAACAAAGCCGTTCAATCCCGTTGGGCAAGTGCCTATCAAACGGCTAAAACGGTGGATGCGTTTTTAACCCAAAACCCGCCAGATATTGATAAAGCTATAAAAGGCTTAGTCACTTTTTACGGTGACAATATGGACACTAAACATGTGTTATTTAAATGGCATGAAGAAAAGAATAAAACACCAAAATATAGGAATAGCTATCGCAAACGCATCCAAGCCTTATCTGATGCTTTGTTTGCAAAAGTGCTGGAAGAAGAAAGAGGGAAAGATGCTTGAGGGGTGTTAAAATGACAACAGGTGAAGGTTTGAAACACCAGATGTAGAGACGTTGCACCAATGCCATTAAGCTAAGGATTTTTACCCGAGGTTTACGTAGAGACGTTGCACTGCAACGTCTAAGGCTTAGGCAAATTTGCCTACAAC
>JAYUQN010000312.1:0-4953 GCA_043756725.1 Saprospiraceae bacterium | reverse complement strand
GCAGTATCCATTTTTTATATGAAGGTGACGCAACCAAAACAAAATAGCAAACCAAACTAAGAAAGGCGAGTTTCTTGAATATTCAAGAACTCGCCTTTTGATTTATTAGATTTGCTCACAGAGGACACAGAGGTACAGAGAGAAAAAATGACCTTATATGAAATTCTCTGTGTACCTCTGTGTTCTCTGTGAGCAAATCTTTTTTTATCTTTCAACACTTGAAAATGAGTTTCAAAAAAATAAAAAATAAAATACAAACAGTAGAACAGATAGAAAAAACGGTAAAACGTTGGCAATCAAAAGGTTATACGCTTGTTTTTACCAATGGCTGTTTCGATATTTTACACTATGGGCATATCCATTACTTGGCTGATGCTAAAGCATTAGGCGATAAACTCATAGTGGGCTTAAACAGTGCCGCTTCTGTAAAAAGATTGAAAGGGAATAATCGCCCTATCAATGATGAAACAACCCGGCAGTTTCTTTTAGCCGCTTTAGAAATGGTGGATGCCGTTGTGGTTTTTGATACAGATACGCCCTACAATTTGATAGACCTCATAAAACCGCAAATATTGGTAAAAGGCGGTGATTGGCAACCTGAACAGATAGTCGGTTCAGATATTGTGTTGAAAAGCGGTGGTGCTGTCAAAAGCCTGCCTTATATCGAAGGGTATTCAACGACTAATATTGAAAATAAGATATTGGGAAATTCATAATGAAGCCCAGATTTTTCCTCTATTCCCTACCTTGTTTAGTGTATCTTTCAACCAAGTGTTTTTTTATTCAAAAATTACATGTAATTTTGACGGAGTTTTCAATTTGAAACTATTTTCCCATTAACTAATAAAGCAACTCATGAACAAATTCTTTACGGCAGCTTTCTGCCTTTTGTGTGCTATCACTATAAAAGCACAGCAAATTCCTCTTTTTACGCAATATCGCGAAGCGCAAGGCGTCCTTAACCCTGCTTCTATCAACTACGATTTTTTTACCGATCGTCATACAACCTCTTTCGGCGTATCGCTTAGGCGACAGTGGACTGAGATTACAAATGCCCCAACCACCCAAATACTGAGGGGGGAGCATTTCATGGCTGATCGTGATGGCGTATGCCTTTTAACGGGCGGTTATTTGATGAATGACCAAACGGGACCCACAGGTTTTACGGGCGTGTATGGACGTTTCGCCACTGTTTTTACATCTGATGCTTCGTATAGCGGTTTGAGCATTGGGCTTTCAGCGGGGGCTGTTCAGTATCGGGTAAAAACGTCTGAAATAAAACTGCACGACCCCAATGATATTCGAGGTTTGACTGACCGCATGCAAGTGTATCCCGATATTGGGATGGGTATATTTTACTATCAGCGCATGGATGGTCTTTTCGATGATGATTATTTTTATGCGGGCGCGTCTGTGCCGCAATTAATGGGTTTGGATATTGAATTTCCCAACGAAGGTGATAAATTTTCAACCAAACGGGTGCAACATTTTTATGGCAACGTGGGTTGGTATCACTATGTCGGTCAATCCTCTTTTATTGAGCCTTCTATCTGGGTGAAATATGCGCCTCAAGTGCCGCTTAATATTGACCTCAATGTGCGCTATCAAATGGCATCCAGTATGTGGGTAGGTGTGGGTAGTTCTTTAAGGGGAAAAATTCATGCTGAAACAGGCTTAATATTGGGTAAAAGTATGGGCATGAATAGCAACTTTAAAATTGGCTACGGTTTCGATTATTCCTTTCAATCTTATGGTCCTTATGTGGGAACGACGCATGAGTTTAATTTGAGTTTTTCATTTTAGATGTATTGTTATATTGTTAAATTGTTGTATTGTTAGCGTTTCACCCAACAATACAACAATTTAACAATCCAACAATATAACCTTATTTCACAACCGTTTTAATCAAAGTACCTCTTGCCACACGCTCTGTTAATTCCATACCATTCAAGACAGAAAGTTCTTTGAGGCGCGCGTCAGCCATACCAAACCCCCTCAGTATTTCAGCCAAAGTGCCTTCATTATAGACGGTGTTGATACGAATCTTTTCAGGTTTCACATTAATACGAGCAGGGTCAGTCAACGGGGCAAAACCTTTCATCGTTATAGCAAAAGTTCCTTCATGGGTTCTATAATTTGCCGCTTCCGTAACACCATGAATCATATACACCTTACCATCATGTAAAATACACGTTGTCGCAATACGAACAGCGGGTGCTGCTTGTTGTTCTTGCTGTGCTGCTGCTACTTGGTCAGCTACTTGAATAACAGCGGGTAAGCCGTTGATAGTCGTATTTTTTCTATCCACCACTTGCAATTTGTATTGCGTAGCAAAGCCTTGTGCTGCTGCTTCGGGTGTTTTTTCACCTGAAAGCGTCATAATCATCATGGCTTTACCATCAGCAGCAGCCATTTGAAATTGATGTGGGGAGTTTTGATATTTCCATCCTTGTGGAATAGGAAATTGAAACCTCAATTCAGGATGATAAAAAATATTACTCACGACATAGCCCTGCTTTGGGTCTTCGCCATAAACAATACCATCTATCAATTTCAAATAGCTTTCCCGATTGACAGCATAACTCAGCGTAGGATTTTTTTGCTGAAAATCTATCGCCATCGCCTTTACTTTTTTATTTCTATCACCCGGGTCAGGATGCGTGGACATAAAAGTAGGCAATCTATCGCCTGCGTCTCCGCTTAATCTATTTAAAGTGGCAAAAAAATCTGCCATGTGGCGGGCATCAAAGCCTATTTTAGAGGAATATTCTACACCTAATTCATCAGATTGTGATTCATCATCACGCCCAAATTTTAAGAAAAGTAACTGCATGCCTTGACTCAATTGCTCTCCAAATTGCGCTAATTTGGGAGAGGCTATCATAGCGCCAATAAATAGGACTTGACCCATCATTTGCTTTGATTGCTGTTGCGCACCATGACGAGCAGTGACATGACCAATTTCATGCCCTAATACACCCGCTAATTGTGCTTCATTATTGAAATGCGCTAAAATACCCCGTGTGAAATAGACATAACCACCGGGCACAGCAAAGGCATTAACCACATCAGAATCAACAACTTTAAATTGAAAAGGCAAATTGGGACGGTGAGAAACCTTTGCCATGCGCTGACCTATATTATTAAGGTACTCTTGCAATTGTGCATTCGGATATTCACCATATTCACCCAATATCTGTGGATGAGCTTCTGCACCCATAGCTGCTTCTTGCGATTCAGACATTAAAATTACCTGCTTTTTTCCTGTAACAGGATTGACAGCGCATTGATTAAAAATAACGAATCCGACTGTCAACACAGCCAATTTCGTTAAACGAAGGGATAGTTTCATAGATATTGCTTTTTGTTTAAGAAAGAATTTTTGTAAATATATGTATGTGTTTTTTAATAACATAATATTGAAATATTATATTTACGTATAAAACACATATATTGTAAAATGGTTGAATAGCCCTTTTATTAAATTACTATTTTCACTATTTTACATACTTACGATAATCTTTCTATAAAAGATTGAATCATACTATCTTAAAAATCCATCCGAACCCTCAAATTGATACGGCGAGAAGACAAATAATTAGGTATTGCAAACTGCGTATTATAAATCGTCCGAATCCACGTTTTAGACGCTTCGTTCGATACTTTCATCAAGTTAAAAACCTCCAAACTCATCCATGTATTGCGCGTGAAACGGAGGAAATGATGCGGTTTGCGCGCCAACCAGTCTTGATTCCACATTAGAAATGAAAAGCCTAAATCTACACGATGGTAAGGACGCAAACGATAGGTATTGCGATATACTTCATTATTGCCCGGAAAACCGAAAGGCAAACCTGTTCCAATAGTAGTATTTAAGTGCATTTTGAAATTTTTATTGCGGGGCAAATAATCTTGAAAAAACAGAGCTAACGTCATAAATTGATCGGTCGGACGTGGCACATCCGCAACAGGTTGTCCAACGGCATCCCCTACTTTACGCTCTTTATGTTGCACGTCTGTTATGCTTTCACGGGCACGTAAAAAAGATAAATTAATCCAAGACTCCGCACCCGGCACAAATTCACCGTTCATGCGCATATCAAAACCCATCACAGAGCCTGTTGCATTGTTTTTACCCGCATATCTAATCCGCACATTATCCACATCGAAAGTGATTAAATCCCACAATTTTTTATAATAAAACTCTGTAATGAAACGAAAAGGAATACGGCGTCCTTTGCCAATTGCAAAATCATAAGTCATGCCCCCAACCACTTGTGCCGATTTTTGAGCCAAAGCATCCCGATTCACAATGCCCAAAGGTGAGCGCAATTCACGATAAAAAGGCGGTTGAAAATATAGTCCGCCCGACAAACGGAATGAAATATCTTTTTCCCAATTCAAGGGTTTATAAGCCAATTGCAAGCGAGGCGTAAAAAACATTTCTTTATTCAAATCCCAATAAGCGGCTCTTACGCCTAAAGTTGCTTGAAATTCGCCGACACTATCCTTGCGCCACGTGTAAGTATCTTGTAAATAAGATAAGATTCGATTAGATGTGAGCTTATTCTCCGTTTTCAAAACAGTTTTCACCAATAGCTTTGATGTGTCAAAAGGGAGTGAATAAAGCGCAGAATCCAAGCGTTCCCATTCATTTATATTGTCTGCAATGTCTTCATTTTGAAATTTTGCACTCCATTGAAAAAAATGAGTCGAAGTTACTGAGGGGTTCGTTGAAAAGACTTCCAACTCATAACCACCTTTGTGTTCCAAGTTTGTAACGGCTGCGAAGAGATTATTGCGGACAAATTGATGCTGTGTACCTGTTCCTAAAGTTGAAACTATTTCACCCGCATTGTCTTTAGCCAAATTGGTTTCAACCTCACCAATCAAATAATCACCAATAATATCAATGCCTTCCGATTCACTTGTTTGAAAACGAGAGGCTAAAAA
>JAYUQN010000311.1:0-4960 GCA_043756725.1 Saprospiraceae bacterium | reverse complement strand
AGGCGTAGTTAGTCATTTTAAGCACAAAGCACATTAAACTAAAAACCCTTGTAAAACAGAATGATTTACAAGGATTTTATGCCTTTTTACTGAGGGGGGTATTTTTAAGCAGATTTTAAAATAGCAACTACTTTTTTCACCTGCACCAAATCTGTTTCATAATAATTATTAGCCAAAGCATTTTTCATATTGAAATTGAAAGGCGAATCGTTAGTTTCCTGTTTGCCAATGACCAAGTTTTTAGCAGTCAAATGAATATTTTTTGCGCCTGTTGTGGCTAAAATATCGGCAACATTTTGAACTGTTACGCCGTTGCCGGGCATGATGGCTATGCGCCCTTTGGCTTGTTCCACCAATGTTTTTAAAAACATTTTACCTTCTTCAACACTGCCTTTTTGCCCGCTTGTCAAAATCCTATCGTAGCCCATGCTGATAAGTTGCTCTAATGCTTTTAAGCCATCGGGCGTTTGGTCAAAAGCTCGATGACAGGCTATTTGCATGGGGCGGGCTAAGGTTACTAAAGCTGTCATGCGCTCTATATCGAGTTCTTGGTTGGGTTTTAAAACGCCGACCACTACCCCATTCATGCCGTGCTCTTTACAGAAAAGAATGTCTTTTTTGAGCACTTCAAATTCTAAATTGGAATAGCAAAAATCGCCTGAGCGAGGTCGCACGAGGACGCAAATATCAATTTTTAACAGCCTTCTGGCTTCTAATAGGGTACTCGGGCTGGGCGTTAATCCACCTACTTCGAGGGCTGTGCAAAGTTCAATTCTATCTGCGCCGCCTTCTTGTGCTGTGAGCGCGGAAGTGATGGATTGGGCACAGATTTCAAGTGTTATTTTATTGTTTTTCAATGTTTTATGCTATTTTATTTCAAAAAATAATCCACATCCACCACTTGACTTTTACCATTCACGTTCACGGCATATTGAAACCCTTTTTGAATAGCATAAGCACCATAATCCCCATTTTTATTGAGGGCGAGGAAGCCAATTTGTACCTCTTTATAATTTTTATTTTTTTGAACCACCCGTTTTACGCCTTCTTCACAGGCTTGTTGCGGGGACAGTCCTTGCCGCATCAATTCCACAATTAGAAAAGAGCCGCACGTGCGCAGCACCAATTCGCCCATGCCCGTAGACGTGGCTGCGCCGATTTCATTATCTACAAAAAGACCTGCGCCAATGATGGGTGAATCGCCTACCCTGCCGTGCATTTTATATGCTAAGCCGCTTGTGGTACAGGCACCACTCAAATTACCGCTTTTATCAAGCGCAATGATACCGATGGTATCATGGTTTTCAATATTTATAATCGGTTTATATTCAGCGGTTTTAAGCCATTCTTGCCAATTTTTTTTACTTTTTTCAGTGAGCAAATTCTCTTTTTTGAATCCGTTTTTCAAGGCAAAACTTAAAGCGCCTTCACCTATCAAAATGACATGGGGCGTTTTTTCCATCACCAATCGGGCAACAGAAACGGGGTGCATGATGTGTTCTAAGCCACAGACGGAGCCTGCATTGCCGTTTTCGTCCATCACACAGGCATCGAGTGTGACACGTCCATCACGGTCGGGCAAGCCACCGTAGCCCACAGATTGGTTGCTTTCATCGGCTTCGGGAACGCGCGCCCCTGCCTCAACAGCATCTAAAGCACGACCCCCTTTTTCAAGCACAGCCCAAGCCGCGGCATTGGCAGCCAGGCCAAAATTCCAAGTAGAAATAACGGTGGGTTCGGCTTTTTTAACAACCTTTTTCTTTGTTTCAGTGGTACAAGCCTTGAATAAAATAGAGCCGAAAGCGGCGGTTTGGATAAATTTGCGACGGTTGGTTGGCATCATCAGTTGATTGATTTGTTTTTTTTATTTTTTTGAAAAACAAAGCTACAAATCAATTTTAAAAAGTCTTATAATATTTTACTTTCATCAACGTATAATCTGTCAAAAATTTGTTAAATTAAAGACTTGGTTGTATCTTAGATTTTAAATGTTTGGTTCGCACATAAAGCCTTGTTTAAACCTATCAATAATATTCATACAATTCATTTTTAAAAAATGTCAAAAATGTCAAATCCAACTTCCAGAAGGTCATTCTTTAAAAAAGCAGCTCTCGCCACAGCCTTAGCGAACGTTTCACCTTTAGCCACTTTTGGACAAGGTTATGAAATAGCCATTGACAAAACACCTAAAAAGTCACCGCCTTCAGATTTGAAAATAACCGAAATAAAATGTGGTTATATAAAAGGCAGTCTTTTTGTGAAAGTGTATTCCAATCAAGGGATATGGGGTTGTGGGGAAGGCGTGGATGCCATACCGGGCACCTATCACCTTGTCAAAAATTTTGAGCAAAGACTCAAAGGCAAAAACCCTTTGAATGTGCATCGGCTTTTTGAAGACATTCGACGGTCAGGTTTTTTTCAAGGGGCGCAATCGGGTATGTATATTGCCGTTTTATCGGCTATTGAAACGGCGCTATGGGATTTGGCAGGAAAAGCTTTGAATTTGCCAGTTTATCAATTGTTGGGTGGTAAATTTCGAGATAAAATTCGGGTGTATTGTGATACGGCATTGTACCAAAGAAACTTACCGACTCCTAAAGATTTTGCAGATGCGGCTTTAAAATCAAAGAAGATGGGCTTTAACGCTATAAAATTTGATTTAGACCAAGCCAATGACCCCAATAAATATGATGCCTATAATTGGACTGCCAGCCCTATGGAATTGCAACGCATGTATGATCAAATGGCGGCTGCCCGTGAAGCTGTGGGACCCAATATTGACATTTGTGTGGATATGCACGGGCGTTATGATGCGCCCACAGCCCAAGCCGTAGCCAAACTTTTAGAACCTCTTAAACTGATGTGGTTGGAAGAACCCATACCTGCAGAAAATCCAGAAGCGTATAAATTGATTACCGAATCCACCAGTACCCCCATTTGTGCAGGTGAAAACCATTATCTTGCTCATGGGTTTAGGCGCTTGTTAGAAATCGGTGCAGTGGATATTATCATGCCCGACTTGCAAAAGGCAGGTGGTTTGGGCGAAGGGCAACGCATTGCCAACCTCGCCAATCTCTATTATGTGCCTTTTGCTCCTCACATGGTTGCGTCTTTCCTCGGCGCTATGGCTTCTGCTCATGTATGCGCTTCCGTACCCAATTTTTTGATATTGGAATGGCAATCCTATTTTCATACCGACCCGATGTTCAAAGAAATCGTCAAATATGATGGCGAGTGGGTACAAAATAGTTTTATTACACTTTCCGAAAAACCGGGGATAGGGGTTGAAATAAATGAAGAAGCGATGAAAAAATATGCGATAAAAGGGATGCCGTTTTTTGAGTAGCAATTTTACCCCCTCAGTATTAATAACAAAACGCCTTAGATTTTTTACATCTTGTATAAAATCTCGGGCATTTGTTCATTAAAACCGATAACAACTCACGCGCTTACCGCCCCGACTACTACCCCCATCTTTACCAAACAATCCCAAATTGAATGGATTGATTTTCAAAGCCATATAAAAATCAGTGCCCGATACTTTGTTATTACCAACCCAACTGAAAAGGTGGTCTGTTCCAAACGTCAAAAAAGCCAATCGCGCATTGAGACCCACCCGTATTTGTTCCATATTGGTGACTGAAATCGGCATAGATGCCCCCAACCAACGGGATTCGTAGCGAGGCGATACAGCTATGAGGTTTTCACGTTCCAATGCCACTTCATTTATGCGAAAACGCTGAATCAAAAGACCATTAATAAAGAGATTATTTGAAAAAGCATAATCTGCTTGGAGTTGAATAGCAGATGGCAAACCCATTGAAAAAGTATTGCCAACCTTTGAATCTCTTTTTGTTTTTGAAACTTTTTCTTCTACTTTGTCAATAACCGCCATGCGGGGGTCGTCTGTATTGTTAACACTGTCAAAATCCATCGTTTTCATCAGAAATGTTTCACTACTGTTGAAAGAATAAACTTCCGCCTCCCCTGTTAGAGTAATATTGCCCAAATCCAATAACGAAGCCCCAAAACGCCATTCGTAAGGTTTGTCAGCACCTCCACCTGTAGTGAACACCGCTCCGATGTCGAAGCCGAAACCACTTCCGTTTTTATGCGTGGGGTCAGAGGCATAGTTTGTTGTGAAACCCGTGGTCGCTCTGATGCCATCAATCCTAAAAGTATCTTTATTGATTTGAGCAGCTATTGTGCCATTATAATTATTAAGGAAAACACCTTGAAAACCTTGCAAATATTTAACAGATGCTCCCAGCGTTAGCCCCTCCCCCTCAGTATCTGAGCTGAATTTGTAAGCATAATTAAGTCCTATTTCACCCCACGCCAGACCCGCCAATTTGAATGGGTCCACTTTAAAGGTTTGATTGTAATTGATTTCATTAAATTCAACAGAATTTATCAAATACGGCAAATTATGGGATGTCACCATAGCTCTTGCCCCTGTGAAAAGCCCGAAGGAATGTCCGCTTTTCAAATTTACAGTGAAAGAAGGACCCATAATGCGTCCACCTATGGATACACCATAAGCATTTCTATTTTTTAAATTGTAAAATAACGTCGGAGAACCCTTGTAAAGAAGATTCAAACTGGGGTTAGGAGCTAAACCGTTGATATTATTTAAAACTTTTGGGACATTTGCTTTTTCAAAATAAGCCAGATTATTGTTGAACCAAAAGCCTACACCGATGAGATTGATATCCCAAGTCAAAGGATTGGTAGCATTGGCAGCTGGGTTCAAGGAGATGCCATTGGCGCCGCTATAATTGTCGAGGCGCAATCCTAATTGTTCTTGCGCATATATTTTACTTAAAAAAACAATATAAAAGAGTAAGCATAATGGTATTATCCGTTTTGGTCGCATGTGTGTAAGTAAATTTAGTTTTAATAATTGAGATTCGTATTCTGTGGGATTTCCATCCAAAGCATTTTCAGAAAACACTAAATA
>JAYUQN010000310.1:0-4984 GCA_043756725.1 Saprospiraceae bacterium | reverse complement strand
GGGTGGTTAGGTGCGCCAAACATCATTTCTGCTAATCGGCGGGTAGAATCTTCGTTTTCAAACTCAAAAATCACTTCATATACAGGTTTATTATCGTCTTTATCACAGACAAAAGTGACCTCTTTAGTTCCGTTTTTACCGATGTGCATGACGTATTCTTCTTTGAAATCAAAACCGTCCGCTTGCTTTTTAGCATCTGCTAAGAAAAAACCAATAGAATCACTGGATGTTTTTATTTTAATACCCGATTCAAAAACGGCTGCTATCTCTTTAGCGTAATGCTCGCAAGTATAAATCCCGTCACCCGTGGCTTCATCTGCTGCTTTTTCAACTGGAACAGCATCCACAGATGATTTATTAAAAAAGAGAATCATGTCCGTAGAGCCAATCATACCTGTTTATTTTGCATTCTGATTTTCAGAGAGTGGCGCCACTAAAATCACCATTTCTGTTGAGGCACTCGTGAACTCTGCCAATTTGTAAAGGCTTAAATCCTTCATTTTATCGCGATTAATATTGCGGTTTTCAAGAGAACTTAAGGCACCTGGCAAGGCTTTTTCATAAGCCATACTGCGAATGAAATCAAGGTCAGTGGGTTTAAAAATTTCACTTAAAACCTCGTTTAGGTCTTCTGTGAAATTGTAATCAGAATAAAAATCGGAGGTATTAGAAAGTTTGACAGACTCTGGGCGAATATTAGCGAACCGATTATTTTGAAATTTTACTCGGGGCGCAGATTGTGAAAACAAGGAAATACTGAGGGGAGAAAAAAGAGGATGTTTAAAGCGATTATTTTCATTTTTATTGATTTTTTGATTTTTATAAAAAATATCTTTTAAATTTGTAAAAATTTATCCATCATGTTTAATGATACTTTTATTTCAGACAATCCATTAGCGGTTCTTAAACCTGAAAAAGAGCCACGCCGTTATTCACTTGCAGAATATCTGCGCCGTGAAGAACGCTCTGATGAACTACATGAATATTACGATGGAATCATAACCAAACTACCTATGGCGAGAACTCCCCACAATATCATTTCTACAAATATGGCATTCGAGCTTGAACTTGCATTTAGAGCAACCAATAAGGACTATTATGTTATTAATAGTCAACAATTAGTCTATTTGCCAAAACTCAATTTCAGCCTCTATCCTGACGTATTGGTCGTTTGTGAGGCTCCCCAGCATTTCGATAACAATCAGGTTTTACTAATAAATCCTGTTTTGATTGTTGAAGTTTTGTCAAGGAGTACACGCACTTATGACCGTAAAGAAAAATTCAACGAGTACAAGACATTAGACAGTTTTAAAGAATATGTCTTGATAGACCAGAAAAAATGCTATGTTGAAACACGATTTCAAGAAGAACCTAACCTTTGGCGTGAGCAAGTGTATACCGAACTTACTGAAAAGGTGATCCTCAAATCCGTAGGTTGTGCTATTGATTTAAATATGATTTATAGAAAAATAGCGTTAAAAAAATAAAAAAAACGACTGTTTACTCATGTGAAATCTCCACCATCAAAGGCACAACACCCCCTCTTTTTTTACTTGTAAAATCAAACCCAATAGCCTTTTCATCATATTTGACATCGCCTTTTGAAATCAATTTGTCGCCCAAAGCCGCTTTTATTTTCTTTGAAAGACCGCCTTTTGTGGCAGTCATTTTTTCAGCAATGGCTTTTGAATCGAGTTTTTCAGTGCTATACAAAATGAGCATATAGTCCGTTCCTTTATTCTCATCCATTTTCACCACTTTTTTTTCAGAAGGGAAAGCCACAACTGAGTTTGCCCCCACGTGAGTAGAAGTCAAATCGTCATAAGGCATGATGCGATTCACTTGACCTGTCAAATCGGTTGCAAAAGCATAGATATAGGCTTGCTCGCTGATATTGATGAAAAAGCGGAATTTTGTACCCGAAGTATAGGATTTATCCATCCGATAAGCCACTAAATCTTCTTTAGTACCCCCCTCAGTATTTTTCTGTTTTTTATCCTCTTTTTGTGTATCGTCTTCAACTATTAAGTTACGGGTTAAAATACGGTTTGCGGACATGGTTTCACCCGTATTCGTTTTAAACTCAACACTGCCTTTGAGCGTGAAAGTGGGGTCATAAACAGGGGTGGGTTGTGGTTTAGGCTGTGGTTTGGGTTCTATTTTAGGTTGTGGTGTTGGTTTAGGTTGAACTTTGGGTTGTGGTTTGGGGTCTATATCCACGATGTCTTCATCCCGTTTAGGTAATATTTTTGGGCGAGGAGTAGGTTTGGGGGCTTCTTCTGCAATAAAATCGGGCAAAGGCGTATTGCCATCACCAAAAGGTTGAAAAGCCATGAGGCAATAGCGTGTATAGTCGGCATATTTCACCCATACATAACCGCCGCTGCCCCAAACAGTGCCCCAAGAATTCATAAATTTAAAGGCGCCCCCTGCTTTATAATCGTCATAAGCTACGACGACCATAGCGTGTTTACCATGTTGCCAACCACCTGTAGCTTCTGCGGGGTCAGCATTCCAAACATCAGAAGTAACTCTTTGAAAGCTTTTAGGCAATTCAAAACCGATGATAACGGGTGTATTTTCCAGTAAGGCTTTTTTAGTGGACACTACCTTAAAATCAGGATCTAAAACTTCGTTGTCTTTGCCAAACAATAGGGCAGCGTCGGCAATTTTGTATTTAGCCGCTTCTATTTCTGCACTGCTTGACCATGTTTTGCCACAAGCATAAGGAACGGTTCTATTAAAAGGCAAACCTTTTTCATTCATAAAAATCAAGGCTGTCAAGGGATGCGAGCCTTTTTGACAGTTGTTGGTGTTGCCCTCTAAAATATTTTGATAGAGATAGGTGGGTGAAAAAGCACATTTGCTAATAGTTGTTTTATCAGTTATTCCGTGAGTTTGCGCAAAAATCATTGTTGCAGCGGTATAAGCGCAGGCAAAAGCATTGCATGTACCAAATTGTCCTTGATCGCCTACGGAAGGGGCATATTTTTCAAGCGAATAAGAAGAGGGCATGCCGCGATAGCTAACAGAAGCCAAAAGGATTTTTGTAGGCGCTTGTTTGGTAATTTCAGGGTCCCAATCCATACCCATTGCACGGTCTTGTGAGAATAAGGATGAAATGGAGAGGCTGAAAATAAAAGTAAAAAGGAAGTGTGTTTTCATCGGATTATAATTTTTAAAACTGTAATAAAACATAAGACTTCTTCAAAATCATCGTGTATGTCTTAATAGGTGTTGATACAAGGAATTTCCATAAGGATAATTGAAAATTATACCAAACAAGTTAGAAATTATGTCATTCGTCAATTTAATAAGTATTTAAATAAAATGGGTGGTTTTATCATTCCGCCGAAGGAGGAATCTGGATGGAAACAAGCATTTTTTAAGTATTTAAATCCAGATTCCTCCTTCGTCGGAATGACAAAATTCTTTTTAAGACGAAAGAGCTGTTGCATTGAATCATTTTGCACCCCATATAACATCATAATCGCCATTTTCTTTTTCTTTAGTCATCAATTCTTTTAAGCCTTTTCTGAACTGAGTAGTCAAATCGCTGATTCTAAAAATGTCTAATATTTTAGTTCCAGCTTTCATTTTATCCATCGGAAAACCTTTGCCGATGACTAAACTTGTAAAATATTTGGTGGAAAATAAATCGCCATTATTAGGTCCAATCAACTCAACTGCTAATTTTGGAACAAGCACACCTTTGTTACCATCCCAAGCCACTTCAAAATCCAAAGTGGCTTTGAGTATGGCATTAATGCCCGATTCTTTTTTCAATTTTGACATATTGGAGTTCGGTTCCCAACTATCTGTGACGGGTACAAAATTGGAAATCACTTTAAGGTCTTTATAACCTCTTGAAACCTCAACTTTAGTATTAGCATCATCCTTTGAAAATTGCTGCATTCTTGAATAAGCATCAGTGGCTTTAATTTTTTCAATAGGTTCAATGTCCACTTTGAGTTCTTCTTTTAAGACAGTTGTTAGGTTTTTATAGAGATTATCCAATACAAAATCCCATTGTTCATCGGGTAATTGAGGAAATTGCACGGTTTTAGTGGTGGTAGTGTAGGAATTGCCGCCGATATTGTACTTGGTTTTTTCTTTATGGTCGTAGGTGATACCCCTCAGTGCGAAGGACACTGTACCAATACTTTTAATGTTGCTGAACAACCTACTTGAAAAAGCATTGGATTTGCTAAACTCATAATTGACATTGCCATCCTCAAATTTATCGCTTCCTGTAGCCGTTACGCCTTTGCTGTTTTCAATGTCTGGTTTGATTTCTAAATATCTACCGTCTTCATAATTGTTGTCATATTCTACTTCTTTGAAAAGATAGCCTACGGCTCCTGCTTTGATGGCTTCAAATATTTTTCATCATCGTCAAAAACGGTGATCATCAGAAAATTGACGTTGGGATACAAGGCGTACGCTTCTCTCACTGTTTCAATACCATGTTTCAAAGGCATTTCAATATCCATTAAAACGACTTGGGGTAGACGAAAGCCTGTTGGTTGTGCCATTTTATATAGAAAATCTTCGCCATTTTCCGCTTCAAATAGCATTTCAATACGTTCTGTTTCAATCAAACGCTGGGCAATAGATTGGCGCAAGGCTTTTCTATCGTCTGTGATGGCTATTGTTATTTTATTTTGTGAGTTCACGTTTTAGTTGTTTCATTTAGTTTATTGATGAAAGTCTTTTTTGAAAATTCATGGACAAAGAAAATATTTTAAAGCCAATAAGGCAATAATACATTTGCGTAAGATAGGATTTTTGCAGAACTATTTTACTTTTGCAGACCATTTAAAAGGCGATTTACAAAACAATGGTCTATAAAATACTCGATACGCCCATCGAATACCTGCCAGGCGTAGGTCCGATGAAAGCAGACATACTGAAAAAGGAGTTGCAGATATTCAATTATCGCGACTTGCTTTACCATTTCCCCTTTCGATATGTGGATAAAACC
>JAYUQN010000309.1:0-4985 GCA_043756725.1 Saprospiraceae bacterium | reverse complement strand
AAGCATCGTTCGTTGCATCATCGAGCGTGAAGCTGTACGCAAAATCTTTATTGTATTTCAAAGCAGCCTTAGATACTGAGGGGGTCGTTGCGAGATTGTCGTCAAAATAAATAATTACTTTTTGCGCTATATTGGATTGCGTTGCCAAGCACAGGAGCAACAGTGTAGTTAATAATCTGTTCATGATGATTTGTTTTTTATAAGCAACAAAAATAACTGTTTTATTTGTAAACACAAATTTAAGCGGTTAAAATTAAAGCGTTTAAAAGTTTTTACTTATGAAAAATACCGATAAGCAAATATCTTTGCACCACTTTTATAATAGGTAACCCGTAGCGGCGAATAAATTCGCCGCTACAGTGAATTTTATGCTAAATTAAAAAAATGATTAGAGACGATTTTCCACCAGAAGGCAGCACTTACGAAGGTGGCATTAGCGACGGTTGGCAATATCAGATTCGGTTTGCGGGTTCCAATTTGCAAAGCTCGTTGGATATGATTCGGACTTTTCTTGAAGAAGAAGGCTACGCGGATACGCCCTTGCCCAAAACAGCGGCAGAGCTTTTACATTTCAGATTGCCTAAAAAGCAAGACCAAATATTGCTTTTCGGCGATAATGGTTATGTGCACAATCCCTTAAAAATTCTTTTCGACCCCAACGACCGAGTCCCTAAAAAACTCTTATTGTGTATTTTTAATGAAAAAACGGATAATCACCTTTTGAAATTTCATGGAAAACTATTATTATGAATCTTGACAATCAAAAAAATCAAGCGACACTCCCTCGTATTGATATTATGGAAATTGACTATCAGAAAAAAAGGATAGTCCTGTCTCGTATTGCTGTTTCTCTATTCTTTTTTATAGCGGGTTTTATACATGCCAATTGGGTCTCGCGCATACCCGAAGTGCAAGCTTTTTGGCAAGTGAGCAATTCAATGTTGGGGACGATTTTGTTGTGTAGCGCAGGCGGAGCCGTATTGGCAATGCCCTTTGCAGGTATTTTGATAGTGAAATTAGGCAGTCGTTTGCTGTCAATTTTCACACTTAGTATTCTCTGTGTATTAATTGCTTTGATACCCCTCACGCAAAGCCTATGGTTAATAATTCCACTATTTATATTGATGGGCGTTTTTGGCGGGTCAATGGATGTGGCAATAAATGGGCAAGCGGTATATGTAGAACGGGCGTATAACAAGCCGATTATGTCTTCATTTCATGCACTTTTCAGTCTTGGGACAGTCTTAGGAGCAGGTTCGGGAGCATTGTTTGCAAAATATGAAATGCCTTTGTTTGTTCATTTTTGTATCTGTTCTACGCTAAGTTTAGCTATGATATTGTGGGCAATGTTTCATTTGGTGAAAGATGAAGGTGAAAAAACAGCAGAAAAAGCCACCCTTAGTGAGGGGGGATTTAGGCTTCCAACAAGAGCGATATTGCCTTTGGGAATTATTGCCTTTTGCGGTATGTCAGGCGAAGGAGCCATATTTGATTGGTCGGCATTGTATATGAATAAAATTATCGGTATGAATGTTAGTTTTTCAGCCTTAGCTTTTGGGGCTTTCACAACAGCTATGACAATTGGGCGCATTATCGGTGATTTTTTTATTGAAAGATTAGGCAGACGCAATATATTGATTTTCAATTGTATAGCATCCATTTCAGGATTGACAATTGCTTTACTTTTTCTCAATCCCTATATCGTTTTAATCGGATTTTTTATAACAGGCTTGGGTGTTGCCACTATTGTTCCGATTGTTTATTCTGCGGCTGGGAATACTGAGGGGGTACCTCCAAGTGTGGGTATTGCAATGGCGACAACAGTTGGGTATGCTGGTTTTTTTGTAGCGCCTCCCGTTATTGGCTATTTGGCAGATGTTTTCAGCTTACGGGTTGGGTTAATTTTCACTTTGGCTTTGTTCGTGGTCATGTTTTTTTTGGTGGAGCGTTTTATTGAAAAAAAGATTTGAATTGTTGTGTTGTTGTATTGTTGTATTGCTAAGTGAAACGCCAACAATACAACAATACAACAATTCAACAATACAACAATACAACAATTCAACAATACAACAATACAAATTATTGCCCCTGTGGCATTTGCGGCATCTGCGGATTTTGCTTAGGCACATCAAATACTTTCATCAAATCGACATAAAAAATCAAATCTGAATTGGGTGGTATCGGACCCGATGGATCCACTTTGTCAGCATAAGCTAAATTAGCAGGGACGAAAAGGATAGCCGTTGTACCTTCTTTCAAAAGCATAAGGGCTTCATCCCAACCTGGAATTACTTGACCTTCACCAATAGGGAATGTGATAGGTTGACCCCGCTCGAAAGATTGGTCGAAAGATGTACCATCCTTCAAAGCGCCGTAATAATCAACGGCTACACCTTGACCTTTTTTAGGCAAAGCACCAGTTCCTTGTTTTAAAATTTTGTATTTCAATCCACTGGCAGTTGTTTGCACACCGTCAGGCAATTTTCCAACGGCATAATCTTTAGCAAAAACAGCCGTAGAATCTTTTACAGATTTAGCACGAACCCGACCTGCTTTGATTTGCAAATACTGTGCTTTTTCTTCTGGTTTTAGCGTTGCGACGAATTGGTCTTCTTTCAAGACATCTTTTACCACAAAAGTTACGCGGGCTTCTTTGGCTCCTTGAAAACCATTGATAGGCGCTTTGGTAGAATCAATTTTTAAGACGAAAGTAGCACTATCGCCTTTGCTTATCAACTTTACAGCTTCCAAAATCAATTTCCCAACAGGGTCTTTTACATCTTTTGCGTCTGCTTCTATCTCGAACCGTTCGGGTGTGCCGCGCATAGATGAAGCGTAGAGCAATTGGGTATCTTTTCTGACATACATATCAGCTATGACCCAATCTCCAATGTTGGGTTTGCTACCACTCCCCTTTGTGTGAATGGTGTAGGCATTGCCAGCCGGCGTTGTGCCAGTTGTGCCTTTTTTGCATGCCGAAGCCATTGAAATAACAACAAGGGCGAACAGGAGCATTTTTACTTTTCTCATTAAGAAATTTTATTAAAATGAATGAAATACAACGGACAACGGACAATTTATAATGGACAGCTGTCCATTGTAAATTGTCCGTTGTAAATTGTCAATTGTTTATGATTTTATCTTGATATGCGGGTAAAAGGTTTTTGAAACGCTCTAAAGTTATTTTGAGATTGGCATACGAATAGCCGCCTGAAGCGTTTTTATGACCGCCTCCATTAAAATGGTTTTTACAAATTTCTTGAACATTGATATCGCCTTTCGAGCGCATGGATAATTTCACGATGGTCGGTTGTTCCGTTATAAAACATGCCATACGGACATCTTTCATGGACAAGACGTGATTGACTATCCCCTCAGTATCGCCCCTTTGAATATCGAACAATTCATAATCTTTTTTAGTGAGCCACACAATGCCTGTTTTGAATTCGGGTAAAATTTCCATGCGGTTATAAAGAACGTGTCCTAAAAGCCGCAAATTTTTTTCAGGTAAATTATTATGAATTAGGTCTTGCAGCAAATAATCATCTACGCCTCGTTCAATTAAGTCTGCAACGGTTCTGAAAAGTTTAGGGGATGTGGCAAATTTGAAAGACCCTGTGTCTGTCACAATACCTGTATAAAGGCATTCCCCTACGGCTTTGGTGATTTTATCATGGTCACTGAGCATTTTAATGAAATCAACGACTAATTCGGAAGTAGAGGAAGCTGTAATATCAGAAAGCATAAAATCCACAAATGGCTCGGGTTCTCGGTGGTGGTCAATCATCATTTTCACCGTTTTACTGAGGGGGCGTATAATCTCGCCCATTTTGTCTATTCGGTCGAGCGCATTGTAGTCGAGGGCGAAAATAATATCGGCTGTTTCAATGGCATCCTTCGTTTTGGCGGGCTCGATGTCAAAAATCAATATTTTATCAGAATCAGGCATCCATTCAAAAATAACGGGAAACTCGGATGGAAAAGCCACTGTTACCGTATGACCCAACTGAATCAAATAATGGTATAACCCCAATGAAGACCCTATCGCATCACCGTCTGGGTTGCGGTGCGAAGTAATCATTATGCGCTTTGGCTCTGATAGGAGGGATTTTACACCTTGAATTGTCATACAATAGGATACTGCCTGTTAAACCTGTTAAAAAAGTGTGCAAATGTCGGTAAAAAATAAGTATTCTCAAAATAAAACATGAAAATACTGAGGGGGTGTTTATTCATCTTCATCTCCCTCATCAAAATAAAATTCTTTAAAAGAATCAATATCCCGTCTTTCTCTTTTTGTCGGGCGCCCTGTGCCTCGGTCTCTATACTCAGAACCCAATTTGCCGCTAAACCAATCTTCATATTTTTGCAATTCTTCGGGTGGCGTTATGTCATGATAACAACGCACGGCAATGGGTGCACCCACGCGTTTTTCAATCAATTCAATGACTTTAAAAGTGAAATTGAAACCGCCCTTTTTCACCGTTACGACGTCATTGCGTTGGGTTAAAAAAGAGGCTTTTACCTCGTTGCCATTCACTTTCACTTTATTCGATTTTATCATATCGCTTGCCAATGTCCGCGATTTGAATATGCGAACACTCCAAAGCCATTTGTCTATGCGTACTTTTTCTGCCATGATGTTTATATTTGAATTAGGATGCTAAAAAAGCCCGAGCAACCCCCTGCCCCTCTCCGTAGGAGTCCCTATGGGAGAAGGGGAGTACATTGCGAAGTAGTTTGAATTTTTGAACTTTTTTCATAAAAATAATTCTGAAAAAACGAACTTTTTGCAACTACTTCGCATTGTACTCCCCTTTAGGGGAAGGGCTGTTAAGTTCTGTTTTGGCACTCTAAAAAGCCGTGCGTCCCCCCGACCCCCAAAGGGGGGAGTACATCCGAAGTAAGTCAAAATTCGCTACTTTTTCTAAGAAAGTGTACGAAACGTTAAGCTACTTCGGATGTACTCCCCCTTTGGGGGTCGG
>JAYUQN010000308.1:0-5007 GCA_043756725.1 Saprospiraceae bacterium | reverse complement strand
AACAATTTACGCAAGCTCGGCTTCACTTTTGCCTTCACACGTGGGATAAGGTAGCTGATAATATCCTTTCGAATAGTTGCCAACATCGCCTCGTCTTCACCAAAATCATCATGTTGTGTAGAAACAACGATGGTGTCGATGCGAATAGGTTTCCCATTATCGGCATACTCAATGGTTACTTGCGATTTAGCATCGGGGCGTAGATACTTGATTCACTTATTTCTCGGCGAATAAGAGCCAATTCAAGCAAGATTTTATGCGCTAAGTCAAGAGCCAATGGCATATAGTTGTCGGTTTCATTCGACGCATAACCGAACATCATACCCTGGTCACCTGCACCCTGGTCTTCAGGATTTTTGCGCTCAACGCCTTGATTGATGTCAGCTGATTGCTCATGAATAGCGGAGAGAATACCGCAAGAATCCGCCTCGAACATATATTCTGCTTTGGTGTAACCGATTTTTTTGATGACCTCTCGTGTGATTTTTTGCACATCGAGGAAGGCTTTAGATTTAACTTCACCTGCAAGGAAAACCTGCCCAGTGGTCACTAAAGTTTCACACGCTACTTTTGAAGTAGGGTCAATGGCTAAAAAATTATCAATCAGTGCGTCTGAGATTTGGTCAGCAACTTTGTCTGGATGTCCTTCTGAAACAGATTCGGATGTGAATAAATAAGGCATTGTTTGTTTCTTTTTAAAAGTTTCGGGTTTGAGTTTAAGATTTCAAGATTTTTAACAGTAAAAATCTCATTACCCCGCAAAGATAGGAATAGTTTAAAAAAAATTGGATTCCTCCATTTTTTTTAAATAAAAAATATGAAACAAACTTGTATGCAAGTTAGAATGACATTAAGACGGGTAAATTTCTTCATAATCTGCCGCTTCAGATGAGGGCAATTGTTTCTTTTGCGCTGCTTGTAGAGGTGGCAATGTTTTCATATCAATTTCCCAATTCATAGAAGCGGCTAATTGATTCATCATGACATTAATTTGGCGGTTGGCAATAACAGGTAAATCGCTTGTCATGGCTTTTTCATTCATGATACGCTTGGCTTCGGCGAGCATATTTGTATAATCTTCGTTTTTAAATTTATTGAGCCAACCTTGATTTATGTCATAAAATTTATAATCCGTATCAATAGACAGGATTTCGGCAGGAGGCATTTGCTCTATTATAAGTTTACGGGTTTTATCATCAATGCGGGTTTTCATTTTAGAAAAATCAAAACCAACAGAGACTTTTGCTTTGGTTACTACAAGAGCTTTCTTATTTGTATTCCAAATTCCCAAAAATTCTTTTGTACTATTATGGTCATATATTTCAGAATAATAGCCTTCAGCAACCACTACTTTAAACACTTTTTCAATCCGTTCAAGTAAAACAGTAGATTCTTGACGAATCTGGCTTTGATTGTCTTTTAGCTTGTTGCCATAAACCCATGTAAAAATCTGCCACGCAGCTATACCACCTATTATTATCGCTAAAGAAAAAAGAAAAGTTGTCATTAGCTTATTATGTATTTTTTTTATTTTGACCTCTTATGACAACGAAAGTAACAATTTTTTTTATTTTTTCTTGAAAAATATCCTTTTATACTGAGGGGGGGGTATTCCGTTTTTTATCAAAAAGCCAATAATCTAAACTCCATTTCCCCGCACCTGTGAAGAGGAAAACCAAAAACAAGAGTACAAATAAAAACGGATGCTGGTCATCCATGAAAATTTTGCCTTTACCCATGAAAAAACTAATCACAAGCATGGTTATACTGAGGGGGGGTATCACAAAGCGCGTGAACAAACCCAAAGCCAATAAAACACCACCAACAAACTCTGTTCCTTTACCCAGATATGCCATAAGGGCTGGGTTAGGGAAATTTAAATCTGTAAGCCATTTCGAATAGTTATTCATTTTTTCTGCATCGAATGTTTCTATGCCATGATAGGCCATCATCAGACCGACTAATATTCGGATGACTGAAATACCATTTTCCCATACGCCTTGTGACGTGAGATGTTTTTTCATTATACTAAAAATTTTTTACGATGATAAGAATGGTGAAATATAGAACTAAAAAGGATAAAATTGTTTGACTCGCAATAGAAATTTCGTCCAATACCTTTTTTCACCCTTAAAACGGCTGTAATACTGAGGGGGGTTATTTCTATCTTTGCGCTGTAAAAAATCACTCTGTAAGTCTATCAATTCATTTTTCTATCATGAAAAACCATTTTTTAGTTGTTTTCTTTGTTATTTCTACATGTTTTATTGTAGCCGCGCAAGAAAAAATCCCTTCGATACAGATAAAAAAAGCACAAGGAGCTATAACGCTTGACGGTGTGCTTGATGAAACCGATTGGCGAACGGCAGAATTGACTTCCCCTTTTTTACAAAGTTATCCTTACGACACCACCTATTCAAAGGTAAAAACGGAAGTGCGATTAACTTTTGATGATAATAACATTTATATCGGAGCAAAATGCTTTCAGAAAAAGGGAACTTATGTGGTGCAGTCGCTCAAAAGAGATTATGGTGCAGGCACAACAGACTTGTTTGGAATGATATTCGACACTTTTGGCGACAAACAGAATGCTTTTTCATTTGCAGTTAGCCCTTTAGGTGTACAACGTGAAGGCTTGATTGCAAATGGGAATGAATTTACTACAGATTGGGATAATCGTTGGTTTTCTAAGGTTGAAACATTTGACGATTTTTTTATTGCCGAAGTTGCCATTCCATTTAAAACGATTCGATACAATCATACCGAAGGTATAAATGAATGGAACATCAATTTTCTGCGATTTGACCAAAGCATAACGCCTCCCGAGCGTTCCACTTGGGCTTTTTTACCTCGATTTGCGAGTGGCAACAACGTGGCTTTTATGGGCAGATTGATTTGGGATACGCCACCGCCAAAACCTCGAGCTAATATTTCATTAATTCCTTATGTTTTAGGTAGCTTAAATAAAAATGTTTTAGGTAAAAACCCGACAATTACGGAGGGGGTAGCAGGATTTGATGCAAAAGTTGCCATTAATTCATCTATGAATTTAGATTTGACTGTCAATCCAGATTTTGCCCAAGTAGATGTTGATAGACAACAAACCAATTTAAGCAGATTTGAGTTGTTCTTTCCTGAAAGGCGACAGTTTTTTCTTGAAAATTCAGACTTATTCGGCACATTTGGCTTCGAGAATGTCAATCCTTTTTTTTCAAGACGGGTAGGTTTAGGTGCAGGTAATGTGAAAGTACCCATCATAGCAGGTGCTCGTTTAACAGGCAAATTGGACAATAATTGGAGGGTTGGTTTAATGAATTTACAAACAGATGCCAATAGCCCTGCTAAAATTGCGGCTTCCAATTTTACAACAGCAGCGGTGCAACGTAAGGTTTTTTCACGCTCCAATATTGGTTTGATACTCGTCAATAAAGCCAATTTTAGGATGGATACGTTGGGGAAAAATCTATGGGAAGTCAACAATCAAGCTTACAATCGTGTGGTTGGTGTGGATTATAAAATGTTTTCAAAGGATGGGGCATGGCAAGGTAAAGCGTTTTATCATCGCTCTTTCTCACCAACCAATGGGCAATCTGTGAAACCTAAAAATCCTTATGCTGCTGCTGTGAATGTGCTATACCGTGTCCGCAATGTCAATTTTACAAGTTCTTTTGAAACTGTGGGTCAAGATTATAATGCGCAAGTGGGTTATGTGCCCCGAACTGATTATTACCGAACCGAACCGAATCTCAATTTTATTTTTTACCCAAAATCAAAAAAAATCAACCTTTTAAGTCTTGGTTCAGATGGGGATGTGCGTTGGCGATTAACAGATAACAAACTCACCGACTGGGATTTTTCACCCTTTGTTTTAAATGCGGTGTTTCAAAACAGTGCTAAGTTAGCAATTCGCCCTTTGCGTTATGATTACACCTATCTTTTTGAAAATTTTGACCCAACCAATTCAGGTGGTAAAAAACTTTTGGCAGGTACGGTTTATACTTATCCAAGTACGCGTTTTACATATTCTTCAGATACGCGCAAACGGTTTAATTATACTTTGGATGCGCGCCTCGGTAAATATTTCAACGGTTCTATCCGCTCTTTGGCTTCTACTTTTTCATTTCGTTATCAACCCTACAGTATTTTTAGCATAGATATCAATTACAACAATATCAGCTTACCCGACGGATTTAATGACCGTACCTTATGGTTGATAAGTCCGAGGATTGATGTATCTTTTACGCGGGATGTTTTCTTTACAACTTTTATTCAATACAACAACCAAATCAATAATGTCAATCTCAATGCCCGTTTTCAATGGCGTTTTGCACCTGTGAGTGACTTGTTTATTGTTTATACCGACAATTATTTTGCTACTGAAGAAGACCGTTATGGTTATCAAGCGTTTCAAACAAAAAACAGGGGTATTGTTTTGAAATGTACTTATTGGCTGAATTTATAATGATTTAAAAGGTTTTATAAACGGATTTTTTCCTCAATCTACAGCCGTTTTAATCACTCTTTTTAAAAAAAAATTATTTTTTTAAACTGGCAATTATCAAAATCGTATCTTTGGCATAGTCCACTGATAAACCCTGTTTATCCGATATTTCTTAGCAATTGTCGGTTATTGGCTTTTATGTGGAACTTTTTAACCCAATTTTTAAGTTATTTCACTATCAAAAGCGTCATTATGAGTGATTTTCTAAAAAAGCTAAAAGGTGTTTTTATTGCCGAAGACCCAAATCAACCTAAAACACAAGCACCTGAAAATGCCCCAACGAGAGCAACTTCAAAGGAAGCTGCTCCGATAAGCACCCCCTCAGTATCTTCGCCTGCTTATGTGCCAACAGGTAATGCCACAGGCACAGCCAATGATAAATTTATGGAGGTGCTTTTTAAAGCTATGGAAGGGGCAAATATTGATGGTTTCGATTATTTTGAGTTTAAGCAATCGCTCAATAATTTGCAAAAAGTGCCGATGGATGAAGCGACCCGTTTTAAAAG